>DATLVQ010000195.1:0-2373 GCA_035577325.1 Bryobacteraceae bacterium
GCTCTCGATCTGCTCCGGTCCCGCCTGGCCAAGCTTGTAAAGCGTGACCGTGGCGCCCGCCTGCGGCTTCCCGGTCGTTTGATTCACGACTTTGCCGTCGATCGCGGCAGACACTGGGGCCGCCATGCAGAGTACCAGCAGGCACAACAAGCATTCAGGCGTCTCCAAAAGTCGCCGCAACATTCCTGTCATTTCTTGTTTCGAGCTTCCTTGCTTCAAGCTTCCGCCGCCTTCATCGGTTTACCACATTCGCCGCAAAACTTCAGCGGTTGCTCAAACTCCGCCTTGCAGGAAGGACAGACGTATTTCGCCCGTTTTGCCGGCGACTGCGCTTTCACCAGTTCCGGCGCCGGTACGGGTATTTTGCCGGCCGCGATCTCGGCCTTCACGCGATCGATCTCCGCCATGACGCCCGCCAGTTCGCGCTGCAGATCGAGCTTGGTCAGCTGATAATCCTGGTCGGACAATTTGCCCACGCGGTATTCGAACTGGAGATCGCGCAGATTTTCATAGATAGCGGCCTTTCGCTCATCCAGATGCTGGAAGGGAGAAACGGGCTCGGGCGCGGGCAGATCTTTGGACCGCACCGAGAGAATAAACACGAGCACCACTACGGCGACGAGACAGGCCAGGGCAATGGTCATCAGTCGAGGCGAGCCATGTCCTGCTCGATCTGATCGCGATACTTGCCAAGCGTGGGATCAGTTTGCGCCGGCACTTCGATTTGATGAACCGTCGCCGGAGAGCGGTAGCGGCGCACAAACCACACCACCACGAGCGTGCCGAATGCCAGCGCCGAATATGGCACTGCCCAGCCGAAGACGTTCGGGTCGGCGCGGTAGATTTTTGCGCCGTATTCCTGCGCGAACGCATCGGTCACGGCCTTATCGGAGAGCCCGGCCTGCTGCATCTTCCATATTTTGGTGCGCGCCGGTTTGCAGAAGCCGCACTGGCCGGCCGACATCATGCAATTGGCATCGTCGGAGCAACTGCCGCACTGGCAGGAAATATGCCGCGCCACGCGCCGGACTTCGTCGCTCGTGATCTGTGACTCGGTCTGCGCCAGACAAAGCCCGGTGACCGCGAGCGCCAGCAGGCTACTTTTCCACAGTCGCATGCTTCCTCGTAATACCGACTACCTGCGTCCGCGCGTACTCACGCTTCACCTTGCTTGGTACCAGGGCCACCAGCGTACCGAAAACCAAAGTAAGAGCGCCGATCCAGATCCACGAAACCAGGGGAAATATATAGGATTGAATCACCGCGCGATTGCCGTTTATGCCAGCGAAATTTAAATACAAGTCTTCGTTTAAGCGCGTCCGGAGGGCTACCTCGTGGGTAGGCTGCCGGCTGGCAGTATACATCCGGCTTTCGGGTGTGAGTACGCCCGCGTCCGCGCTGTTCTTCGTGACCGCAATGGAAGCGTTCTGCCAGAGATAATTGTCACTCTGGCCTTCGTTCGTGTTCTTGAGGGTAAGGCGGTAAGAACCGAGCGTTACGGAGTCGCCAGGCTTCATTTCATCTACCCGGTTCTGGTTGAACGCCGCGCCCGTAAAGCCGATAAACATCAGCACTATGCCCATGTGGACCAGATACCCGCCATAACGCCGCGTATTGCGGTGCGTCAGTTCGACCGCGGCCAGCGCCAGGTTCATCTGGTTTTTTGCGGCGATCTGCTTAGCGCCCTTGAAGAATTCGAGTACGATGCTGGTGGCCACGAACAGGCAAAAACCGAACGAGATTAGCGCATAGAAATGGCGCATCCCCGCCGCAATAAGAGCCGCCACGAGTGCCAGTGACAAGATCCCCGGCCACATGAAGTTGCGGCGCAGGCTGTCGGTCGACGTGCGCCGCCACGCGAACAACGGGCCCACACCGGTCAGGATCAGCAGGAATAGACCGATGGGAATCATGAGCTGGTTGAACCACTCCTTATCGAGGCTGATCTTCTCGCCCGTTGCGTACTCCGAAATAACCGGGAACAGCGTGCCCCAGAGCACCGCGAAGCAGCTCGCCAGCAGCACCAGGTTGTTGAACATGAAGCTGGACTCGCGCGAGATCACCGCTTCAAGCTGCGCCTCGCTCTTGAGATAGTCCAGCCGGTCGAGAATCAGACAAATCGTGGCCGCGATGCCGATGGCCAGAAAGCCGACGAACCATTTACCGATTGGGCCGGACGCGAACGCGTGCACCGAATTGACCACGCCCGACCGCGTCAAAAAAGTACCGAAGATACACAGGAAGAAGGTGGCGGAAACCAACACGATGTTCCAAACCTTCATCATGCCCTTCTTTTCCTGCATCATCACCGAATGCAGAAACGCCGTTCCGCCCAGCCAGGGAAGCAGCGACGCGTTTTCTACCGGGTCCCAA
>DATLVQ010000196.1:0-2212 GCA_035577325.1 Bryobacteraceae bacterium
CATCGCACTTCGCCAGCGTAACCACCACCAGATCCGGCAATGGGGCACATGCGTAACAGCGCTGAATATCAAGCTGAAGCGTCATGAATTGCCACCCACTGGCGTCGCCGCGAAGAATGCGTCATCCATCACTTTGGCCAGCTCCTTCAGTTTCGGTCCCACGGGGGGAAGGTTAGATGCTGCCTCGTGATAGGCCTCGGGCCAGCGCCGCTCCATTTCGCTCATGCAGAGACAGAGCATTGCGAAGAGAAGGTCTTCGGGCCAACCCTCTATCGGAGGGAGTCTAATTTTTGCAGCCATTGATGATCCGCCTCCGCGTGTCTTCGTACCATTTCTGAGCTTGTTCTGGCGTCCACAACACTACCGGCCTATCCCCGCGCCAGGCGTCGTGCCAGTCGTGCTGTTCGTCACTCAACACCTTGCCGTAATCCTTGATCTCGACCAGGAAGTTGACCCCGAGAATCCCAACGACAGCATCGGGAAACCCGTTACCCACCTGGCTCGTGTCTTCCACTGAGCACCCGAGCTTGCGCAGCATGTCCACGATGGGCTTGTGGTTCGTGTCCCGGCGATGTCGGTTGTAGCGGCTCAAACAAATAACCCTTGTTGCGAGTCATATTGGCCCATGCTTGAGGACTTCACAGAGCCGGCGTACTGCTCAAAAGGCACATAGCGCCAGATGCGGCGATTGGCCCAGCGAGCTACTGCCCGCAACTTCTCGGCTGTCCAGTCAAACCGCACCCAGTGCTCTTTTTCGAGAGCGTTTAGCTTCATAAGCGGCTGCACATGCGGCTCGCCCCCCCACTCGATCACCTCGCGAATGCGGCCCATGCATTCCTTGAAGGGCTCATTGCCAATCAGGACATAGACCCGCTTCTTCTTGGGCGAGAGATCCTTAAGCATCTGCATGACCGCATAGACCTCTGCGCGCTCTTGCATATCGTCATAGGCAAAGCGCCATGGCCCCATGTTGATTTTCCGCCAGCGCTCATATACCGAGCCATCGAACGAACGCGGCTCAAAGCCCGAATTGGCATCTATCAGCGGGATGCCCGCAGCCCGATACCTAGCAATGATGTGATTCTGGTATTCGACGGGTAGCGCTGACAGATTGTTGTCACAAAGGATCGGGCGCACTGGGAAGTCGGGCAGGAGGGTGAAAGCCCTCCCCTCCATGGCGGGCACAATGCAGAACCAACAGCCGACTGGGCAACCCCGTGAGGCTATCGTCGCACCCGGGTTATGGCGGAAAAGCGCGTCAGGGAGATCGCCGCCTAGCTCAGCGTATCACTCAAGGTATCCTTTTGGACGGAAGGTAGCCGGTCCGCCAGCGCGCACTTTATATCCAAGAGCCTTGTACCAATTGGCGCGGTCGCGTGCGTCATTCAGTAGCCATGTAAACGCTATCGACAGGTAAGCGGTATCTCCCTCAATCCATTCCGCGAGGCCACCCACCCACTTGAGCAAGCTGTCTGTCACGCCCGCCCCTGCCTCGGACAGCCGCCGATGTGTCTGAGTCTCTCCCTCTTCACCAACCAACGTTTCCCGTGCTCCTCGACCATCGTGTAATACCTGTCAGGGCAGAGATACTGCACCAGCGTCCCCCGATACACCCGTGGGTCTGTGGTGTGTTGGTACTCAACCCGTTGGCCGAGGTAGAAATGGTTCATGCTATTTCACGATTCTGAGCTTCGTGGGCCGCACAGGCCGCTTTGGCCTCTTCAGCAGAGTCATAACCTCCGAGCACCTTGAAGTGACGTTCGCCAGTGCGGCCATGGAAAGCGATGTATCGGTACGCCTCAGTGCCAGCCAGATTCGATCTGCAAATGCAATATCCGGCGTCGGAGGCGATAGTGGATTGGGCATAACTGCCGTCCTTAAGTTTGAATGGACCCCATCTCACTGGGCTTTTTTGATACCTCTGAACAACGGATGATCTCTAAGCTGAACTGGCGGGCCCGGCGAACGCTCGCCGCCGACAAAAGGCATCTCCACCGAAGCCACAAATCGCGTGTTTCGATTTCCTCGAGCAAAGTCGGGTGCGCGCCGCATCCAGACTCTCCATGTGGCAACCCAATCGGCCATCTTTTTTCCATGCGCCTTCCAGTAGTCACAGAAGTTCTCGTGCTCGCTATCGATGTCTACACATGGGATCTTCGTGCGCGCCCACTTGCGCATGTCAGGAGTAATACAGAAGTCTTCTGGTAAGAGA
>DATLVQ010000197.1:0-3748 GCA_035577325.1 Bryobacteraceae bacterium
ATCCGCCCGCGGGCGTTCCGATGTTCCAAATGGGTACGGGGTTAAAGGGCTGGGTCGGCATGTGAACTGTCGCCAGCAGTTGCGCCACCTGATTCTGGTCTGACACGCTGTCCGGGTACGGCTGGTTGAGATTCGTCCCCATGAATAGCCGGCTGAAGCCTATCCGGAATTCGTTGATCAGCGTTGGGGTGATCATGTATGTATCTCCCAGCGCGATGATCTGGTCGCGTATACGAAGCGGGTAATTCGATCCGAACCCCACGGCGGCGTCCGGAAAGGTCGGTCCCGTCCAAGGCAGGCGATAGTTATTGTAATAACCCGGATTGTAAAGCCATTCGCCGAACAACCTGTTTTTGGCGTTAATCTCGTGATCAATCTTGATGGAAATGTTCTTGGGATCCCAACTGCTCCCCACGGCGCCGCGAAAGTTGCCGCAGATCTTGTATTGGCCTCCGGCCGCCGGCGGACAAGAAACCAGAGCGTTATTAAAATTCGGCAGTGGGAAGGTGTTCATGTAGAACATCGCAATTGGGTCAAGCCTGCTCTTCGGAATCTGCGTGGAGAAGTTACACGTTTTGAATCCACCTGACGCTCCAGCCTCCACCGCCGAATTCATGCACCCGTCATTTCCGAACGGATTGCCTGCCACGGGCGTGCCAAAGGCCTGCCTGTCAAATATTCCCGAAGAGTTCGGTCCGGCCGTGCTATACGGGTCCCAGATGCCGTTGGAGACCGAATTCGGATCTTCGCTGAAATTTCCCTGACGCATCAATGGCGTGGGAACGGTAAACACCTGGTTGCTGTCCAGCAGGTGCAGAATCTGGGCGTCGGCCGAGACGAAGAAAAATGTCTTGTTCCTGCCGTTATAGATTTTGGGCAGAACTACAGGTCCGCCGACCGTGCCACCGAAGTCATTAAAGCGCAACGCGCGCTGCGGGATTGCGTTCCCCAAGGCATCAAAGGATGTGAACGGATTGCGGGCGTTGGTGGCGTTGTTGCGGACGAACTCGTAAAGGGTACCGTGTGGTGTGTTCGCGCCGGATTTCAACACGACGTTGAACACCGCTCCGCCGGTTCTACCATATTCGGCGGAAAACGCATTGGTGATGGCCTGGAATTCAGAAACTGCGTCCGGCGATGGGTTCACCACAACATTCTCGGCGATATTAGAGAGATTGAGGTTCCCGTCCAGGTACCAGGCATTCGCGCCGCCCTGACCTCCATGCACGGAGAGGTCAGATCCTAAAACATGCGTGGGATCCGGGAAACTTCCGAATTGGCTGTTAAAGCCAAAATTGGTTCCGGGGGGTCCGCCGACATTGTTCACACCGGGAACCAAAAAGACGAGCTGCTGCAAGTCGCGGCCTTGCATGGGCAGCTGGTCGATGGTTTGGGTGTCGACGCGGGCGCTGTAGTTCGAGGCGTTCGTCTCCAGTAGCGGGGCCTCGGCCGTTACCTGAACCGACTCCTGCGTGCTGCTCAGTTTCAGTTGGGTATCTACCCGGATCACCTCGCCGGCGGGCAGCGTGATCTCGGTGACGTGCGTCGAGGCGAACCCGGCAGCCACAAAGTCGGCCCGGTATTTGCCGGGCACAAGGTCCACGGCCCGATAGTAACCCGCAGTATTGGACTTCAGCGGTACTGCGACGTTGGTCTCGACGTTGGTAATGATCACTTCGACCCCGGGCACCACGGCGCCTTGGGGGTCGGTGAGAGTGCCCTCGATAATACCGCGATTCAACTGGGCAAAAAGCATCGTCGAACACAGCAGGGTAATCCCTACCAGGCCGATGCTGGCTCTAACTCGTCCGCGCAGCATATCATTCTCCTTTCGGTTGTGGAACGTAACGATGGCGACGCAACGAACATGGACAATAATCTCGCGAGGCGACCATGCGAGCAGCCTGATGCTTTACGCCACGATGCGGAGGAAGCTCACGTGCCCACTCGAAGCCGAACCGCGAGATCCTACACCGATGTAGGGTATATCTTAAGAACGCGCGGACAAGAGATCAAGACAGTTGCCGTTTTTCGTCCAACTGGTAGGACGGAATTGTGATTGGCCGCGACGATCTTCAGAATCCGCAAGTCCGGCCAATTGACAGGCGCTGCGCGCCGGATCTATCCTCATTCCCGAAAGCCGTGAACAAAGCACCCGGTAGTGTGTTGATCGCCGCATGGCTGGCCATGATCGCCCTCGCGCAGCAGCCAGCCACGCTAACGAAGGTGCCGGTGGATCGCGCAACCACTGACGGACATCCAGAGCAAGCACAAAAGGCATTAGCGGAACTGCTGGAAAGCCCGCATGTTGGGCTTGAAATGTTGCTCGAATTCGGCGCCAAGCTGGCCGAGGGAGAGCAGTATGAAATGGCGAATGCGGTTTTTGCCCGCGCAGTGCATGATTATCCGCGGAATTTCGAGGCGCACTACAATCTAGCGCTTGCCGATGTTGCGTTGCGTAGATTCGACGAAGCCCGCGCAGTTCTGGAAGCGCCGGTGGAGCTTTCCGGAGAGCAGCGGCTTGCCCGTGAATATTTGCGCGGGAAAGTCCACGAGGCTACCGGCCAACCCGCATTGGCCGAACGGTGTTACACGGCCGCCTTTTCCGGCGCCCCCCAACAGGAGAACTATGCACTCGACCTCGGGCTGTTCTATTTGCGGCAGCGAAATCATGCCAAGGCGCGTGAGACGCTCGCAGCGGGAGTCAGGTACCATCAAAAATCGATTTATCTGCTGCTTGGCATGGGGCTGGCAGAGTATCTGGATAATGATCCTCCGGGCGCCGCCGAGACGTGCAGCAGGATTCTGACTATCGAGCCGCAGTTCGCACCGGCGCAACTTCTGCGCGCCGTAGCGCACTACACAAGCGGAGAAAACGAGAAATGCCTGAAGGAAAGCGCCGCTGTCATTAACCGCCCGGGGGCGCCGCCGTATCTTTATTACCTGCACGCGGCTTCCCTGCTGAAATTGGGCTCCAAAGACTATGGTGCGATGCTTGCGGACCTCGAGGTGGCGGCGCATGCCATGACGGATTGCAGCTTCTGCTATCTCGCGCTCAGCAGGGTGCACCAGGAAATGGGAAATGAGCGGGCGGCGATTGCCGATCTCGAGATATTGGTCGAGCGAGTCGATCGGGAATTTTCGAATGGCTGGTACCGGCTGGCCAACCTTTATCAGCACGCCGGGCGTACCGCGGACGCAGCCGGGGCCTTGAAGAGGTTTGAGAGTATCAAGACGGCACACACCAACAGCGAAGCAGAATATCTCGGCAAGTTCCTTCTGCCGGAGCTAGGTGGCGAGAGTGGGAAAGCACGATGAAGCAGGTTAGGTGTTGCAGGCATTCAGCAAGGGAAGCCGCATGCGACTTCCTTCGAGAATCGTGCAAGGGCTCACGTGGCGACTCCATACGTTGGTTCGCCCGTGATGGCCGCACATTCTTAAGTCAGGAAAACGGCCACGGGAACGAATTTCAACCGGCTCTGGCGGCGATCCTGTCAAATCGTGTGCACGTACCGCTGCGGTTGGGGTTCGGCCGCCGGGGCCAAGGGACGCGGCCAGGTGGAGCAGCGACTGCAAGGGCTATGTTTAAACGCACGTCCGACAAATCCCGTGACCGTACCGAGACATAGGTAACAGAACGTTCCGGAGACATGGGTTACACTTTTTCGCTCCGGAGGGGGCGGAAGAGGTGGATGCCATGGAAGGAAAGCTCTGTTATGGACGAGAGAATGCGTTTTGTGATTCGGCT
>DATLVQ010000198.1:0-10161 GCA_035577325.1 Bryobacteraceae bacterium
GTGGTCACGGTGGTTGGCAGCCCGACCACTGTCGGCGGGCCACCGCAAGGTCGGCTGACCCTCGTCAGCCAGACCCCGGTGATGACCGCCTCGGCGGCGGGGATTGGCTCGATCTTCTATACGCCGTATCAGGGCGACAAAATCCCGCTCTACGACGGCGTGAACTGGCTGATGACGCTGTTCAGCGAGCTGAGCTGTCTGACGACCGACACGGCCAAGAACCCTGCGGCCATAGGGGCCTCGAAGGTTAACGATTGGTTTGTGTGGAATGATGCGGGCACCGTGCGGCTCTCGCACGGCCCGGATTGGACCAATGACACTACGCGCTCGGGCGGTACGGCACTCACCAGGCTTAATGGCACTTGGCTTAATTCGCTGGCTATCACTAATGGGCCTGGCGCTTTGCGTGGGACTTACGTCGGGACGACGCGGAGCAATGCGTCGTCGCAACTGGATTGGATACAAGGGAGTTCCGCGGTTAGTGGTGGTGCTGCGTTTCTTGGTGTCTGGAATTGCTACAATCGTGTCACCGCTTCGACAGTAGTTCAGGACACAACGACAAACTGGACAGCAGGGAGTGGGGTTACCAGACCACTTAATAACTCGACGACCAACAGAATATCTGCCGTCTTCGGTCTGCCTGAAGAGGTAGTCATCGTTAATTCGGTAATATCTGGCAGATCACCGACAGGGCACATCAGTGCAGGTATTGGAGTTAATAGTACCACTGTGATGTCGGGAGCATATAGTGGCAATGCCTTGACCAGTGGGAATACTCCACTTATTGCCGAAGTTTGCACCATTCCTGTTGGTTTCAATTTCTGGCAATGGCTGGAAGCTTGTTCATCGAATGATGGGTTATTGTTCGGCACGACCAGTATAACGGTCCCGATATATGCCAATGGGTTAAGCATAAAGGCGAGGATGTGATGGTCGTAGGTACGCTGTACGACGCTATCGTGAGGAGCCATCGTGGCCATTGATTTCCCCAGCAGCCCGACCGTTGGCCAACTCTATGTGTTTGGTGGGGTGACCTATGTGTTCACCGCGTCGGGAGTGTGGTCCACCTCGGGCGCGGGCCTCAGTGTGATCCCCCTTGGAACGTGGACACCGCAGGGACGGCTGACGCTGCAGACCAATGTGCCGGTGATGACGACGACTGTTAGCTCGATGAGTGGGGTTCTATACACGCCTTATGCGGGCAACCAGATTCCACTATTCGACGGCAGCATTAACTTTGTGATGACGCCATTCACCGTGCTGACAAATTTCACCACCAATTCATCGCTTGGAAACGCTGGTCCGGCGGCCGTGGCTGCAAACAGCGTCTACGATCTGTTCGTATGGAGCAATGCTGGCGTTGTCACGCTGACGCGCGGCCCTGCATGGACTAACGACACCACGCGCTCGGCGGGCACGGCACTGTTTATGATAAATGGCATTCTGCTCAACAATGCTGCGATCACCAACGGGCCTGCAGCGCAGCGCGGCACCTATGTCGGCACGATACGAAGCAATGCGTCGGCGCAGTTGGATTGGGTACTTGGCAGTTCGGCGGCTGGCGGCGGTGCTGCGTTTCTTGGTGTCTGGAATTGTTATAATCGAGTGGATATTGCCACGACTGTTCAGGATGCGACAGCAAGTGAAACGGTTGGGGCCATAGTAACTAGGCCATTTTTTAATTCGACA
Source organism: Bryobacteraceae bacterium (assembly GCA_035577325.1). GTDB lineage: Bacteria > Acidobacteriota > Terriglobia > Bryobacterales > Bryobacteraceae > QHXW01. The sequence goes on from DATLVQ010000198.1 coordinate 1,690, forward strand.
AATAATAGGGTATCGGCCGTATTTGGTCTTGCAGAGGATGCAATCTTTGCATTTGCGCAATCAAAAATCTTTTCTCCAACTAGTTATGCCGAGGTCGGCATCGGCTTCAATAGCATCACTGCTATGTCAGGCTTACATACTGGTGTCCACACTGGAAGCACTGGAATGTGGGGCCATGCAGATGGGAGATATGCGACGGTAGCTCTAGGCTTTAATTTTTGGCAAATGATGATCTCGACGGGTGCCACAGATGTGCAAATAGCTGGTGTCTGGTCGGCTATAGATGCTGCTTCTGGAATGGAATTTCGCGGGAGGATGTAATGGACGCAGGCACACTGTACGACGCAATCGCCGAGGTTAGCCCGGTCGTTTCGACCTCGGTCGGTAAGGCCGACGACCGCTCGACTTGGAAATGGGAGCCGGGCGCTGGCGCGACCCAGGAGCAGAAGGACGCGGGCGATAACATCGTCGCCACTATCCCAATGGAGCCCCTTGGCACGCTGCCAACCGGCGACTTCATCGCGCGCTTCACTAACGGTGAGTACAAGGCACTGCAACTGCGCCGCACGAGCGACAACGGTAAGATGGCGAAGGACTGGGACAACGTTACCAGCGACCCAAGCATAAATTTGAACAAAAAGAAGACCCAAACACTGAAAGCCAACCTCGTAACCGACGGCATTCTTACGCAGGTCCGTGCCGACGAAATCTTTAGCTGAGATGGGAGCATGTTAGGTGCTCGGTCACGTCGGTCTAGGCCAACCAAACCTTGCTGCTCTCGGCGTCGGACTGGCCATTCCGGCGCTAAACATAGACGTAGGACTATTAGCTAATGCTCAGACATTCTACCCACCAGTTGTGGCGCTCGAGGCGCCACAAGATATCGCGCCGGGACACTTTGCCGACCCTGATGTGTTCTATCAGGGGATATTCGACGTCGAGGCGCTGCCAAATCAAATCCTACCATTCCTCTTTGAGGACCCCGACACGTTCTACGTGCCCGTCTTTGCCTTGGAGGCGGCGCAGAATATCGCGGTGGGACACTTTGCCGATCCTGATGTGTTCTACACGCCGATGGTCGTTGGCGAGGCCACAGACCTTCAAATCGCTGCGCAGCACCACACCAACGCAAATCTGTTCTATGAGCCGCAATTCGTGGTCTCGGACAAAGAGCCCACGTATGACTACCCCATCGGACGGGGGCTTTACAGCGACTATGGTATCCGGGCCTCGATGACGTTCTACAAGCGTAGAATGATTATAGGAAGACGCTGATGCCGAGTTACCAAGCCAGCCAAGAGGGTGAGGGTCCGAGCCGCCGAAGCTTCCTCGGCGGGATGGCTGCGGTCGGTGCCGGGGCCGCGTTTACTGGGCCTGGCCAGGGCCGCACGGGATATAAGCTGATTGAGTACTCGAATGGGGATGAGGAGGGCTATTGGTCGCTTGAGAAGTGCAAGCGATGCTATATGGACTATCTGGGGTCGAAGACCGAGGAAATTGACGAGCAGAAGGTCGCTCGGCAGTACCGGCACGGGGCACAGTGGACGCCGGGACAGGTTGAGATATTCAACCTGCGCCGCCAGCCGGTGGTCACTTATAACCGGATTGGCAGGAAGATTGACTCCATCGTGGGGCTGATGGAGAAGATCAAGCAGGACCCAAAGGCCTATCCGAGAAATCCTCGGGGTACCGACGAGATGGGGGCCGAGCTGGCCACCGCCTGCGTGCGGTATGTGGTCGAGAGCGACCTTCGCGAGTCGCGGTTCCCCTTCGCCATTGAAAATGGCGCTGTAGATGGGATCGGCGGCGTAGAGATGATGTTGGTTAAGGGGGACAAGAATGACACTGATGTTGGTTTCGCAGGCGTTAAAACTGATAGCTTCTTCTATGATCCTCGCTGCTTTGACCATGACTTTAGCGATGCTCGTTATATGGGCACTGGTAAGTGGTTGGACATGGAGGATGCGATCCAGCTTGCTCCCTCTAAGAGTGTTGCCAAGCAGATTGAAGATCAGAGCCAAAGCGGATCGGAGTTGACGAGTCAACCTGATAGGGAGCGGCGATGGTTTGACACTGACCCGACGCACAAGCGCGTGCGGGTAGTTGATATCTGGTACAAGTGCGAGGGCGAATGGAGATGGTGCTTATTTACGGGCTCGTTGAAAATCGACGAAGGGAAGGGGTACTTCTTCAACGAGAAGAACGAGATGATCTGCAAGTATATCATGTTCTCGGCGTTCGTAGATCACGATGGCGACCGCTATGGCTTTCCAAGGGGCTTAAAGAGCTCTCAAGACGAGGTAAATCAACGGCGGTCCAAGGGCCTCCATGAGCTCAACTCCCGAAGGATCAAAGCCGAAGACGGTGCCTTTAGTGACATCGAGGTCACTCGTCGAGAGGCTGTGCGGCCAGATGGGGTTGTCATATACAACAAGGGCTTCGAGATGGAGTTCGACGATCAAGCCCGGATCGCGAACGTCGAAGGCCAACTCAAATTCCTCGAAGACGCTAAAAACGAAATAGAGAACTTTGGGCCGAACCCGGCCCTGATTGGGCAAGGGCTCGAATACAAGTCCGGGCGCGCGATCAACCTGCTTCAGCAAGCGGGCATTGCCGAGCTCGGCCCCTTTGTGATTAACGTGAAGAACTGGAAACTGCGTCTTTATCGGGCTATCTGGTGCGCGATCCAGCGGTATTGGACCGCAGAGCGCTATATCCGGGTCACAGACGACGAGGGCATCGCGCAGTTGGTGCAGATCAACGGGGTGGGCCTTGATGAGATGGGTTACCCGCGTTTAGTTAACGCGGTCGGCCAACTGGATGTTAACTTCACACTGGATGAGGGTCCTGATGAGGTTAACATGATGGGTGACTCGTATGATACTCTGGTCGCGCTGACCGCCCAGGGCGCTAACATTCCTCCCCAAATCCTCCTTGAACTTGCTCCGCTTCAAGCCAGTTTGAAGCGGAAGCTTTTGGCGTTGATTGAGAAGCCAGATCCGGTCAAGCAACAGGCCCAGCAAATTACGATTGCTGGCGAAGCCGCCAAGGTGGACGAGACCAAATCCAAAACAGCCCTGAACATTGCCACTGCCCAGGAGAAGCAACAGGGCGGGGCCCACGGGATCATAGAGCGCCAGCTCGACGCGGCTGGTAAGGTGCAAGAACACCAGATGAAGCGCGACGAACACCAGATGAAGATGCAAGAGTCCATGGTTAAGGTTCAGGGTGCTCGCGAGGTCGCACAGATCAAGGGCGCGACCGAGTTCGATAAGATGCAAACTACCCGGGCCAAGGGTCAACAGGACTTGGCCATGGGCCAGGCCAAGAATGTGATGAGCCTGCAAGCGCAGAGGGACAAGCATGTTCAACAGCTCAAACAACAGTCCCAAAAGGCCACGGGCAAAAGCCCAAAGGGCTACGCCGAAGGCGGAAGACCTGCCCCCGGCGAGACTGCGATCGTTGGTGAGAATGGCCCGGAGCTGTTCGTGCCTGACGTGCCGGGTACGATCGTCCCTCGCCGAAAGACAGGTTCACCCTACGACCTCTATATCGAATCACACGCTCGCCGCGCGGGTGTTGATCCCGCACTTATGCGACGGATCATGCAGATTGAGTCCGGGGGAGACCCTCGTAACACAACTGGAAGCTATCGCGGCCTGTTCCAGATGTCCTGGCCTGAGTTTAAGAAGTATGGGGGGCAGGGAGATATCTATGCTCCTGAGCCAAATGTCGCAGCCGCGGCCAACAAAATAGCCGCAGAGAGCAAGGCGTTTCAGGCCCGTTTTGGGCGGGCTCCAACCCCGACCGAGATTTATATGATCCACCAGCAGGGCGAGGGCGGGTCCGCTGCGCACTTCGCGCGCCCAAACGCCCCAGCCTGGCAGAATATGTATTCGACTGCCGAAGGGCAAGAGAAGGGGGCTGGTTGGGCCAAGAAGGCTATCTGGGGTAACATCCCCGACGCGCTTAAGGCGCGATTTGGGAGTGTTGATAATGTCACGAGCAAGGACTTTACCGATCTCTGGAAGGCAAAAGTTGAAGGTGAAGAACTTCCGACAGGCGGTGGGACTACGGCTGTGGCAGGAGCATCAGGAGCGGCGGCTCGGCCGCGGGACCAGGGCATCCAACTCGCCTCACTTCTCTCCAACGCGGGGGGAGGTTCCGCCGGGCCCGCGAAAAGCCTAGACGACCTCGGACCTACGTTCCCAAGATTCACCGATAAGCTCGGTGAAAGTATACTCTCTGGGAGGTACTAATGGTCGAACGTGTCATCTATGCGCTGATCTACATCTGTGGCATCGCGCTCTGTTACTTTCTAATTATCTGGGTGCTCGGCGCGATCGGTCTCCACCTGCCAGCCATGGTGGTCAACATCCTGCTGGTGGTTCTGGTGTTAGTCGCCGTACTAGTGTTATGGCGACTGTTCGCCGGGTCCGGGATTAGGCTGTGGCCGAATCCCTAAGGAGTTTACTCCAATGCCTCTTGTGCCGGGTAAAAGTCGGGAAAAAATCTCGACTAACATACGTACCGAGATTGCCGCGGGCAAACCGCAAAAGCAAGCCGTGGCAATTGCCCTATCCAAGGCCCGCGAAAGTGTAGCGCCAAAGCGCCGCGGAGGCATTGACAGCCTTCGCCCGGGAGATTATCGAAAACGCTAGGGCCCCGCGATAGCGGGCCACGCTTGCCGGAAGCGAAATGTCCGGCCTCGTACACGCTACGATACAGCGAAAGGTAGGCTAAGATGGCAGACGAAAACGAGAGAACGCCCGAACAACTGCAAGCAGAGATGTTTGCGGATGCTCAACTAGCACCACAACTCGAGCCCGCGCCTGCTCCGGAGCCGTCACCGGCACCAGCGCCTGCTCCGGCTGTGACGACTCCCGACCCAGAGGCCAATATTCCGTCATGGCGTCTGCGCGAGGAGTCCGAAGCTCGAAGAATTGCCGAGAACAATGCAAGACAACTTGCTGAACGTCTTGCTGGTATCGAGGCCTCACTCCGCCGGGAGGAGAAACCCCCGGATTTCTTCGAGAACCCCGACCAGGCTGCGCAAGCCTTGCTCATGAAGACGCTTCAGCCGTTCGCGGAAGAAACCCGCAAAACACTGATGCACATGGGTAGGATGCTGGCGTATTCCACGCACGGGCAAGACAAAGTGCTAGAGGCTGAGAAGGCGTTTATCGAGGCCAAGAATAACGAGAGCCTCGATGTTGCGGACTACGAGAAGGTCGTTACCTCACCCAATCGCTATGACGAGGTCGTCAAGTGGCATCGTCGGCATGAGGCACTTAAGACTGTGGGGGACGATCCGTCAGCCTGGTTTGAAAGCCAGTTGACGGCCAGGTTGGCCGATCCCGCGTTCGCGGCCAGTCTGATTGAGAAAGTCCGAGGCGGAGCTGCCGTCGCTCAACCTACCGCAGTAAGATTGCCACCGTCGCTCTCTAAGAGCACCGCTGCCACAGGTAATGGGGTTGGGGTGCTCGGTGATCTGAGCGATAAGAGCCTATTCGAGTACGCGTCGGGCAAGTTCGAACGACCCGGATAGGAGACGATACGGCTGGGTCCGAAACGGACCCGACCATATCGAGCATGAAGAGGAGTTACGGCTATGGCCGTGACAACTATCGAGAATAATAATAAGCTGGTCCGGTACACTCAGGACATCAACCGGGAAGCTTATCGGCAGAATATGTTCTCGCCCTACATGGGCGAAGGCCTGACCGCGATCATTCGCACTCGCAGCGAATTGAAGGCGGGCGGCGAGGACATGAACATCCCGATGGTTACCAAGCTGCGCGGTAAGGGCGTGGCCACTGAGACCCTCGTCGGGAACGAAGAGAAGATCGACAACTACGGTATGCGCCTGCGAATTGAGTGGGCACGTAACGCAGTGGTCACGACGAAGGCAGAGTCTCAAAAGGACTCCGCGGACATCTTTGGCCTCGCGAAGCCGTTGCTTAGCGATTGGTTCAAAGAGCTTCAGCGCGATGAGCTTATCGCCGCGTTGATGGCACTTCCGACCGAGACTCTTCCCGCGTCTTCGAGCGGGGTGAGGGTGAACGGCATTCAGTACGACCTCGCGTCGGCTGCGCAGCGTGATGCGTGGAATGCTCAGAACTCGGACCGAATTCTCTATGGGAATTCGACTCTGAACTTCAACGCCAACCACGTTACCGCACTCGGCACGCTGGACACTGCTGCGGACAAGTTCACCGCTACGAACCTGTCACTGCTCAAGCGTATTGCGCAGAACGCAGACCCGAAAATTCGTCCCTACAGCACTGTGGACGGATACGACCACTTCGTGTGCTTCGCGGGCACGAATACCTTCAGGGACCTCAAGCTGTCCCTGGAGACCATCAACAAGGACGCACGACCCCGCGAACAGGCCGGGCTCAAGAACCCCATCTTCCAAGACGGGGACCAGATGTACGACGGCGTGATCGTCAGGTGTGTGCCTGAGATCAGCTCGTTCGTCACCAACGTCTGGACAAACCTGCTTACCGCAGGTGCGACCACGGCCCGGGTAGAACCAGTCTTTCTCTGTGGCCAGCAAGCCGCAGTGATTGGTTGGGGTCAGATGATCAAGCCCACGTTCCGCAAAGAGGACGACTATGGCTTTATTACTGGCACCGGCGTCGAAGCTGCTTACGGCATCGCCAAGATGTTCAAGAGGCACCCGATGCAAGGTACCGCGCTCAAGCAGTGGGGCGTGGCTACTGGGTTCTTCGCCTCGGCTGCAGACTAACGGAGGACCTCAGAAATGGTAACTTCGCTCAATAACCAGGTCCCCGCTCGTGAGGCTGGCTACGAAATGGTGCAGTACCTGGCTGCACGTGCGACCGTGGCAGCGGGAGTGGCTAATCGCTCAGTTAAGATGGGCGTGCTTCCTGCTGGCTCGATCATCGTGGCCTTCGTTTCCCGCGTCGTAACCGCAGTGTCGGGAGGTACTCCCGCTGCTGGTATCGGTCTTTCGACCGGGGCGGCGAATGAGTTGTCGGGTGCTCTGACTGTCACCGCAGGCAGTCAGTTCGCCGCGCCCGCAACCACTACCGGCGGCCCTCTTGCCGTCGATACTGACGTGTGGCTCAACGTGAGTGGCGGCGCTACCGCAGGCGATGTTGTCGGCGGCGTGCTGTTTATCAAGCCTCTAGCCTAAGGGACCTTAGGTCCATGGTGACAGCGCTCAACAGGCAGATTTCCGCGCGGGAGACCGGCTTCGAAATGGCCCAGTTTATCTGTGGCCGCGTCGCAGCCCTTTCGAGCGGGGCCGAGGTAATGGCCTCTATAGGGAAGCTGCCTGTTGGCGCAGTCCTCATTGGGATTGCATCACGAGTTGTTACAGCATTCAACGGCGCGGTAGACGTCGATAGTGAAAATCTTGTGGCCGTCCTGGCGACAACGACAGGGAGCCAAATTGTGATGCCAGCCGCGGATAGTGGCGGACCGTTGGACTCCGATACCGAATTCTATGTGACGGTCTCAGGCGGGGCAACAGCGGGGTTGGCTTACGTGTCGGTGCTATACTACAAACCAGTCAAATAGGAGGAAATCTAAGATGGCTACAATTACGTGGAAAGGTGTCGGCGACGACGGCCCAGAAGAGACCGAAGGCTTCAAGGGAATGAAGTTCAAAAAGGGCGAGGCCGTGGAGTGCGAGAATCCGGAGATCCTTAAGAGGGCCTACGGGAACCAGTACTTCGAGGTTTCGGGCTGGGAGCCCGAGGCCAAAGAGGACCAACCCACTTATGACGTGACCAAGGAGGTCACTGTGAAGCCGCCCTCTCAACAGAGCGCACAACATCCTGTTGTAAAGCACGGTGACGTGAAGACCCTCGAAGCCACACTTCCTAATCCTCCCGACCCGCTTCCGCCGGCGCCCGAGGGCGAGAGCCAAACCAATAAGACGGGCTTCAAGCCCATCCCCCTGAAGTAGGAGCTTGCTCCCATGGCCCTGTTTACATCTGTGCAGCCAAGCATCAGGGCGAGGGTCCTTCCTCGCTTTCCTGCCCAGGTGTTGGCAGGGAATGGGATGCTCATTACCAAGTCCGGTGGCAAGTATATCTTCGAGGTGAAAGCGTTTGCGGATGTTCCGTTGAGCGCGCTTCAGGATATGCCACCGAACACCCTCGCGGGTCGAGATGGCCCTGATGAAGGCCCGCCGGGCGTTATCACTGTGGGCGGTGGCATCGCCTTCACGGGCGGGGGTGGCATCGAGCTTTCGGCTAACCAGCGCGCGCGAAGTGCAGTGGTGGCCTTCGCTCCGCCTACTGCGGGCGCGTTTCAGGACTTTGTGGTGCCACTGTCATGTACAATCACCCAAGTTACCATGCTTGGAGACCCCTCAGGGTCGGCGGTGCTCGACCTACGCAAAGCGACTTTTGCCAACTACCCACCCAATGCGGGCAACAGTATCTGCGCCACGGCGAAGCCTACCATTGTGGCCGGGATCAAGTATCAAGACAACGT
>DATLVQ010000199.1:0-3726 GCA_035577325.1 Bryobacteraceae bacterium
CCAGGCAGGCAAGGACGTCTACATCGAAAAGCCGCTCTCGCAGACTATCCACGAAGGCCACCTCATGCGCGAAGCCGCGCGCAAATACAACCGCGTAGTGCAGGTGGGCACGCAGCGCCGCAGCATGGAGCATTTCAGGAGCGCGGTCGAGTATGTCGCCTCGGGCAAGCTGGGCAAGATCTGCATGATCAAAGCCTGGATGTGCCAGCTGCGACCCACGATAGGAAATCCGCCCGATGGCACGCCGCCGGCGGGCGTGGATTACGATGCATGGCTGGGACCTGCTCCGGCGCGGCCGTTCAATCCCAACCGCTTCCATTACAACTGGCGCTTCTTCTGGGATTACGGCAATACCGAGCTGGGCAACCAGGGCGTGCACATGCTGGACGTGGCCATGTGGGCGATTGAGAGCATGCGCGGGCTCGACAACTGCCTGCCGCGCCATGTTTCTGGTACGTCGGGCATCTACTGGCTTAACGATGCCAAGGAAGTCCCTGACACGCAGGTGCTCACCTACGATTACGGCGATTTCGCACTGGTATGGGAATTGCGGAGCTTCGCGCGCCACCACCCGATCGAGGGGACCGAGGGCGCCACAGCTTTCTACGGCACCGATGCCATACTGATAGCCGACGACGACACGGGCTGGACGGTTTACGACAAGGATGGCAAGGCCGTACAGAACGTGAAGCCGGCTGGCGGCTCACACGCCGGCAATTTCCTCGAGTGCATCAAAAGCCGCAAACGGCCGAACGCGGACGTCGAACTAGGCAGGTTAAGCACTACAATCTGCCACCTAGGCAACATCGCTACCCGCCTGAAACGCGACGTGCGCTTCGATCCCCGGACCGAGACTTTCGGGGACGACAAGGAGGCGAACGGCTATCTGACCAAGACATACCGCGCGCCGTATGGGCTGCCGAATGTGTAGGCGGGTTCGCTACTCTGCACCGTAATTGATTTCGAGCTTCCGTGCCTGACGCGCTGCAACAAACAAGCCCGCTGCCGTCAACAGCAGCAGGCCGGGCACGGCCAGATACGCGGGCGTCGGTTCCGCCAGCACCGCCAGAAACGCGAAATCGCCCTGCGCCGGCACCGGCAGCGGGCAAAGCGATTGCAGATAGAAGATCACACTGATTTTTTTCAACGTGGCGGGCAGGAATGGGTTCATCGATTCCCACAACAGCACCAGCGCGGCCGGAATCACCGGGTTGCGGAACAGGAAACCCATCGCAAGAAACACCCCGCCATAACCCACGCAAGCAAGCGCCGCCGTGCCGGTGTAGGCCAGCATGTGGCCCACGCCGCCACCAGAGAACAGGTATTGCTCCGCTACCTGACGCGGAGGGTGCACCAGGATGGCTGCCAGCGAGAGAGCCGTGGCGGTGCAGAAAATGATCGACGTCGTCATCACGCCGGCGAGGTATTTTCCCGCCAGCAGCACTTCCCGGCGCACCGGCGCCAGCAGGTAATAGTGCAGGCTCTTCTCGATCATCTCGCCGCGGAACAGGTTCATGAAAACGCCGACGCAGCCGAAAAAGATCGCCAGGCGTAGGTAGAAGAACTGGAAGACGGCGGCAAAAATGAGACTGTCGCGCCCCAGATCGCATTTGCGTCCGTCGCGCAGGTTCAAGAGTGCGTGCGCCCACAACAGTATCGCGGGCGCGGCCGCCAGCAGATAAATCCAGAGTCCGCGGCGCGCCAGAAAATTCTTCCTGATCTCCAAGCGCAGGATGGCACTCACCTGGTCGCGCCACAAATTCCAGTCAGCCCGGTTCATAAGGCGCCTCCATCCGGTCCGATCAGGTACTCATAAACGGAGTGCACGTCATCATCCGCGGGCGCAATGGATTCCACGTCCACGCCATCCACCACCAGCCGGTTGAGCAGGAGGTAAAAACGCTCCGGATCGCGCGTCCGCACCAGCAGGCCTTTGCCGTCGTTGTGCACGCGCGCTTCGACCACGGTATCCAGCTCGAAGATCCGTGACGCGAGCGTCGCCGGCTGGCCGCAGCGGATCAGGATCTGCATGGGATGCTCTTCCACTTCGGTCCGGACGCCATGAATCTGTCCCTCGGCGACCACGTAACCGCTGCTGAGCAGAATTACCTGGTCGGAGATGGCGTCCACTTCATGCAGGATGTGGCTCGAAATGATCACGTATTGCCCTTCCTGAGCCAGTGAACGAAACAGCGCGATGCTCTCGGCGCGCACCAGCGGATCGAGCCCGTTCAGCGGCTCATCGAGCACCAGCACTTTAGGCCAGTGCGAAATCGCTTGCGCCAGCTTGATGCGCTGCCGCATGCCTTTGCTATACCCGGCGATCTTACGGTGCGCGGCGTCGGAGAGCCGCACGCGTTCGATCGCGTCGGTCGTCAGATCGGCGGCTTCCTCATGGGTCTTGCCATGCAGGCGCAAATACGAGTAGACGAACTGATAGCCGGTCATACCGCGCGGGAAGGAATCGAACTGCGTGCAGTAACCGACGAAGCGGAACAGGCGCTCCGGCTCATCGGGCGGCACCCCAAGAACGTCGATGCGGCCCTGCGTCGGCCGCAGCAGGCCCGTCATCAGATTCATCAGCGTCGTCTTGCCTGAGCCGTTCGGTCCCACCAGGCTGGTGATGCCGGGCGGGATGGTGAGGTTCACGCGGTTGACGCCCAGCACTTCACCGTAGAACTTCGAGACGTTTTCAAAAACGATCTCGCGCTCGTGGCCGCTCATTTCACCACCTCGAACGCGCGCAGCTTGCGGTTGAGCAACAAAAGGCAGGCCGCGCAGATGAGCCCCAACATGATCCAGGCGGAGCCGGCGGAGATATCCGAGCCTTCGCTCTGCCGGAATAATTCCCGCCAGATCGTCAGCAGCAAGTACATCGGATTGAATAGCTTACCCCAGCGCACATCGAGCACTGCGTTAATGGCATCTGTAAATCCGGCAGTCACGAAAAACACCGCCAGAAGCAAGGCGCCCGCCGCGATCCTCCATTTGACCCACGCCGAAAGGGCGAGCGCCATCAGGGAGAGGACGAGAATCCAGATCCACGAACCAGCGAAGACGGCCCATGCGAGCCAGAGGCTCTGGTTCAGCCATCTCCATCCCCCGAGCACGGCTTGGAGGCCGAACAGTATCAGCCCCGGAACCCACGTGATCAGGGAGAGCAGCATCAGCAGAACCGACATTTTGCCGATCACGTATTCCGCTCGCGTAAAGGGCCGCGACAGATAGAGCGGCAGCGCGCGGTTAGCCAGGTCGCCCGAAATCAGGCCCGGCCCGACAAAAGCTGTCAAGATGAAGCTCAACGCGGCCTGAATGCCCAGGTAGGTGGCGAAAAATTCTCCGTCGATCGCAAACGGAGAAGTTGCGCCCGTCACGCCGAACATTTTCGCAAACGAGCCTATATTGTTAGCCAGATAGATCAGGAAAAGGAAAACCAGCGGCGGAATGAAGCAGATCACAAAAAACACCGTCATGATCTTCGAACGAAACAGGCCGCGGTAGGCATAGCGGGGGATGATGGCAAAACGCGACCACTCGCTGGTCACCGGTCCGGCATAGCCGCGATAGCTGCGTTTATAGACGGCCATTCACGGCTCCATTCGCACCCGACAACGGCGCTAGATCGCTTTCCATGGCCTTCAGGAAAATATCTTCAAGACTGTCCCGCCGGTAACTGAGCCGCCGGATTTGCACGTTGCGATCTTTCGCCACTCGATATAAATCCCG
>DATLVQ010000200.1:0-4204 GCA_035577325.1 Bryobacteraceae bacterium
CACATACCTCTGCTTTGACGCAGCCCGGAGATGGTCGAGCACTCGGAAGGCGTCGCTGCGCTGACCTAATCGGGCATGCGCGTACCCTACAAAGGCAGTGGACAAGGGGCTGCCGCCACTAAGTGCCGAGGTCTTTTCATATTCAGCTAGAGCTTCACGGTACATCCCTTTTGCTGCGTAAACGTGCCCTAGCGTCCCGTGTACAGGGGCAAAGCTCGGATCCAACTCCAGTGTCTTCCTGCACTGTTCAATGGCCTCGTCGAATCGCCTCGCTAGGTAAAGCTGCACCACAACATAGTGGAGGATGGCGGGGGAAACTGGATCGAGATCCAGGGCGCGCTTCGCCTCGGTCAGACCTTCCTCCGACCGTCCGAGAGCGCCGAGATAGAGAGAATAATAGGAATGGGCCAAAGGATAAGCTGGATTTAGTACTGTGGCTCGCTCAAAATGTTTTTCGGCAGCCCGCCAATCCCGATCGTAAGTGAATCCGGCCCATCCAAGTGAAATGTGGGCCTCGGCGAGGTTGTCGTCCAGCTCCAGCGCCTTCACGGCCGCGGCCTTTGCTTTCGGCATCATCTCCCTAGGGGGAAACACAGAGAAAAACGCAAGGGAGTTATAGCTGTCAGCTAATCCGGCGTAAGCCAGTGCGTATGCCGGATCTTCATCCAAGGCCCGCTGGTAATACGCAGTGGCTTTCTGCAGCGCTTCCGGGTTCAGTTTATACCAGTAGTAACGCCCTTTCAGATAAAGCTGGAAAGCTTCTCGGTTAACCGGGTGCGTGTTCGCCAACCGCGCCTGTTCCTGCTCAGTTAGTTTCACGCGCACCTCGCTGACGATGGCACGTGTGACCTCGTCTTGCATGGACAGCACGTCGCGCAGATCACGATCATAGCTGGCCGCCCAGAGATGATGATCGGTCGACGCCTCGATCAACTGCGCACTGATCCGCACCCGGTTGCCAGCGTGCATGACAGTACCTTCGACCACTGCATCCACATGCAGCTCCCGAGCGATCTCGGACAAAGACTTCTTCGTTCCCTTGTACCGCATCGCCGATGTTCGAGAGACAATCTTCAATGCGCCGATCTGGGCCAGATTGGTGATGAGCTGGTCAGTCATCCCGTCAGCGAAATATTCCTGTTCGGTATCCTTGGAAAGGTTTTCCAACGGAAGGACGGCTATGGATCGAATCCTTGAAACGCTTGGTTCCGCCACCAATCTACGGCGAACCCTGCCTAGGTCGAAGCCAAAGACAACTGCCACTACCACGACGAGAACAAGTGCCGTCACAAAAACGCCGCGGTGAAGGTGCCGTGAAGGGATCCGGGATTCGACGGTTGCAACGGATGACTGGAGGGAAGCCGCCATTTCAGGGACGGCTAGCTTGAGGTCCAGCGAATCCTGCAGATCCACTGCGCTGATAAAACGGTAGCCGCGTCTCGGCACAGTTTCGATGAAACGGGGATTGTTGGCATTGTCGTCGAGCGCCTCGCGGAGCTTGTTTACTGCTGCGTTCAGGCTGTGCTCAAAATCAACGAAGGTATCCTCCGGCCAGAGCCTGGCTCGGAGCTCTTCCCGCAGCACGACCTGGGCAGGGCGTTCGAGCAGCAGCCCTAGAATCTCAAGAGGTTGCCCGTGGAGCCGGATTGTGTGTCCGTGTTTGCGAAGCTGTCTGGCGCGCGAATCAAACTCGAAGTCGCCAAAGCGCTTGGGCAGGGCCGATTGCGTAGTCTCTGTCACGACCCACCCCGATTCGCGCGAAGTCTAACACCCCAAAGTGCTTCAGGCAAAGACCGCTTGCTGGTCCTCGTCTTACATGATTGGTGGCACTGGGGATCCCCTTCGTTTCGTCGGAATTCCCCGGGGACCTCTTTGCTGCAAATAAGTTATTTGGTTTCAGAGAGATCTGCGATGACCTCTTCTGACCGTCAAAAATGAGCCGCCGTGCATTGAGGTAGTCGGCAGCTGGCAGCCAATATCGGGCCGCTAAGCGACCAGAGTGAGTCGAATACTCAGGTCGAAGGAACCCTGCGAAGAAAAACCGCACTTGAGATGATTGGAAAGGTAACGAAGTTGAGAAGACTTGAAAAGGGAGATATAAATATATGCGCAACATCAAGACTAGAGTAGTTCTGGGAACCCTAGTTGCTGCCGCGGCCGCGATTGGTCTGGGGGCCACCTTCACCGAGGGCACCCTGCCCAAAGTGCACGATCAGGAAGAGTTTCTGCATGCCTGTAGCGCTGCAACGCTCAACGGCACGTACGCCTTAACGTTTAGCGGATTTACCACAAGAGCTCCCGTACCTGCTGCGATCAACAACTTCACTCCCGTGGCCGGCGGCGGTCTCGTGACCTTTGACGGAAACGGAAATATCTCCGCCTCTGAGACCGTGAGCGTGGGTGGCCTAATCTCGCCAGTGAATGTTCCGGGCACCTACACCGTAAATTCTGACTGCACGGGTACTTTGATTTCGACCCCGAATGCGCACCTGAATCTTGTGATCCTCCGTAATGGGAAGGAGATCCAGGCCGTCAACACAGTTCCCGGCAACGTTATTCTCGACAATTTTATAAGACGGTAGGTGCAAAAGTGGGTGGCGAACCCCTAATCCAGTAGACACCTCCTGGGTGGCCTGTGCTTTGTGCTTTTTAGCAAAGCATTGGCCGTCCTCTTGGTGCGTACTCGGTGCGATAACTCTGGATCGTCGGCAACTCGGAAGTTATGGCAGAAGTCGTGCTAGGTCCTGGTAACGCGGAAATCGGAGTGCGCCGTGAAAAGGCGCTGGTCCTCAGCGGGAGAGAAAGCCCGCCCGGGAGCTGGTTCGTTCCACCCGGTAGCAACCGAAGCAGCAGCGGAGGCAACGAAGCTGCTGAAGCCTTCGGTGGAGAAGGTCGCATAGGCGACTCGGTGAGCATGCAGGCCGTAACGTGAGTGAACGCTGAGCAGGCCTCGAAAAGCGTAATGCAGGGGCCGACCCGCCTCCGATTCGGGGAAGGCCGAAGACGATGGAATCGTACGAGCGAACAAGCTTCCATTCGACCTGCCGGGGTATTGGCGACGGCATGCAGGCATAGGGGACCAGTTGCAACACGGGAAGTCCCAGCGGTGATCGCAGTATGGATCAACTGGCAGCTCGTGAGAGAAAGGCCGGGCGGACTGGGATGGCGGAGAGGCTCGTAGTACCGATGAAGCCGGGAAGCTGTGAAAAAACACATCCAGCGAAGCGCCGGTCGACTGTTGTGTTGATATTTATTCCCGGCGCGCAACGATCCAGGTCACCCCGGGATTCCTGCTTGCTCAATTCGCGAGAGCCATTGCGGGTGCTCGGCCGAGACGGATCCATTGCTGCACGTTGAAGGTGAAACACACCCACAACATTTCCGCTCGGACCTTGTTCAAACCCCGCACATGAAACTGCCGCAGTCCCAGCTTACTCTTAATCCAAGCATGCACGAATTCGGCGATGGGTCCGCGGCGGCGGTAGACAGCCTGAGCTTGCTCGGTGGCCATCTTCTCCCGAAACGCGTTCATCACCGGACTCTCCTTGCTGCGCACAATCGATCGGCTGTGCTTTTGATTGCCGCTGCAGCAGGCCGCTCGCAATGAGCAGTTTTTACAGTCCTCCGCGGCCGCTTTATATTTGAGATAGCTGATGCCGCCGCGCTCGTCACGGCCTTCGTAGAGCAACGGCTTTCCCGCAGGACAGATGTAGCAGTCCTGTTCAGCCTCATACACAAATTGCGTCGCCGCAAACCGCTGTTGCTTAGTTCTGGCTTTGGCGGCATTGTCCGCCAGGCTCCCCATGAAATCAATATTCTTCTCGGCCAGCTCCTGGATGTTTTCCCGGCTGGTGTAACCTGCATCCGCCACCATCCGTAGCGGTTTTCGCCCGCACCGCTGTTCGATTTGCTCCGCCGCCGGCGCCAGCTGATGGCAGTCGTTCCCAGCCTGAGTGACATCCACGGCTACGATCAATCCGTGTTTTCCATCCGTCGATATCTGCGCGTTGTAACTCGGCGCAAAACCGCCGCCGGCCTGCTTCATCACACGCGCCTCGGGATCACTTGTGCTCGTGCGTGTCTCGCGTTTTTCTTCCGCCGTCTTCTTCGGCTCGCGCAACTTTTCCAGTTCCACCAAAGCCTGTTCCAACCGTTCTCGCTTTTCTCGCGACGCTCGCTCTCGCGCCGCTTGCTGGCGCCGATT
>DATLVQ010000201.1:0-7905 GCA_035577325.1 Bryobacteraceae bacterium
GTACTATCGCGAGCCGGATCGAGCGCGAATATCCGAAGGCGGCCTCGGCGGAAATCCCCGAGCTTCAACTCAAAGGCCTAGACGTGCGGGTGATTCCACTCAACGAGCACATCGTTGGAAATGTACGGCGCTCGCTTTCGGTGTTGTTTGGCGCAGTGCTGTTCGTGCTATTGATCGGATGCACGAACCTGGCTAATCTCTTTCTGGCGCGGGGGGCCTCTCGAACGCGGGAGTTTGCCGTGCGCGCCGCGATAGGCGCCGGCCGCGGGCGCCTCATCTTTCAAGTGCTGACTGAAAGCGTGACCGTCGCTCTTATCGGCGGAGCGGCGGGCGTACTGGTCGCGATCATGGCGATTCGTGGACTAAAGGCTTTCGGCCCGGAAGATATTCCACGACTTGCGGAAACCGGCATTGACGGGGGCGTGCTGTTGTTCACTATAGGGATCTCTCTCGCAGCAGGAATTTTCTTTGGCCTGGTACCCGCCTGGCGGGTCTCCCGAAACGATCCCAACGAAACACTGAAGGAAGGCGGTAGAAACGCATCAGAAGGACGCAGCGGCCGGCGCGCGCACGCCCTGCTAGTGACCGCGGAATTCGCCATGGCGGTAATCCTGCTCAGTGGGGCCGGCTTGCTAATTCGCAGCTTTCTGGCCGTGCTGGCGATTGATCCGGGCTTCCGCCCGGAGCATGTCCTGACGGTGAACATCGAGTTTCCGTATTCTATGACGCAGACGCGACAGGAAGCTTTTTACCGGCGGGCGTTTGAGCGCGTCGCCGCACTGCCAGGAGTTCAGGCGGCGGGAGCGGTCAGCAATCTTTTCTTTCTGAACGATGCACGAACCTGGGGGCTGAGACAGGTGGAGAGCCGGCCGCCCGAGCCGGTTGGGCGTTGGACCCAACTCGTCTGGACACAAGTCTCGGGTGACTATTTCCGGGCCATGGGAATTCCGCTGATCAAGGGCCGGTACTTTACGGACCACGACGGGCCGGATTCTCCCCCAGTGGCGATCGTGAACCAGACGCTGGCGCGCCGCTACTGGCCAGGCGAGGACGCGGTTGGAAAACGGTTGAAGGGCTTCGATCCGCGCGGTCGAAACGACGAATGGGTGACGGTGGTGGCCGTGGTCGGAGACACGCACAGCTACGGGCTCGAGCGGCAGCCGATCTCGCAGATATACGAAGCGCAAATGCAGCGGCATGAGAATACGCCGCAACTGGTGGTGCGCACGGCGTCAGATCCGGCGCGACTGGCTGCGGCGATACGCGCCACCGTGCGCGCGGTGGACAACACCGCGGTGATTTCCAATATCACGACCATGGAGCAGCGACTGGGAGAACAGACCGCGCGACGGCGGTTCCAGACGTGGCTTCTCGGCTTGTTCTCCGCGCTGGCGCTGGCGCTGGCGGCGATCGGGATCTTCGGCGTCATGCACTATTCAGTGGCGTATCGAACGCACGAGTTTGGCGTCCGCATGGCGCTGGGGGCGCGCGCCGCGGATGTCTTCGGCATGGTGATACGGCAAGGACTGCTGCTGGCAGGGATCGGCGTGTGTGCCGGAATACTGGGCTCGCTCTGGCTCACGCAGGCACTCTCGGGGATGTTGTACGGGGTGACGGCACGGGATCCAGTGACGTTTTTCGCTGTGGCGTTCGTGCTGCTGGCGACGGCGCTGTCGGCCTGTTACATCCCTGCCCGGCGTGCTACCAAAGTCGACCCGATGGTGGCGCTACGTTGCGACTGAACTTGAACGGACGGCGTAACCCTATTCGCAGCGAAGCGCGTTTAATGGATCGACGCGGGTTGCCCGGCGCGCGGGAATATAGCTCGCCAGGATGGCCACAACGAGCAGCAACATCGTTACACCGGCCCATGTGCTGACGTCGTACATACGCGCGCCGAACATCAGGCGCGAGAGACTGCGCGACAAGCCAAAAGCCGCGCCCAGGCCCATGGCGATTCCCAGCAGGACGAGGCGCATGGCCTGTCCAACCACCATGCCAATCACGGCGATACGCCGCGCGCCTAGCGCCATGCGGATGCCGATCTCCTGGGTGCGCCGCGTGACCGAATACGCCAGCACGCCATAGATTCCCATGGCGGCGAGCACCAGGGCGCAAACGGCAAACACGCCGAGAAGATAACCGATGACCGAGCGGCGGGTGAACGACTCGGCCACCACTTCCTCCATGGTCCGGATCTCGGAAACGGGTTGATCGCTGTCCACCGAGGCCACCGCGCCGCGAACGGCACTGATCCACTGCGTGGGAGGCCCGGCGGTGCGCACCAGCAGGTGCATGATCTGCGAGGGGTTCTGCTGATAGGGCAAATAAATTTGCGGCATGGGCATGGCGGCGTCGTCGAGCCCGTCCTCCTTGATGCTTCTGGTGACGCCGACGACGGTGAGCGGCAGATTTGCCGAGAAAGGCAGCCAGAAAGCTTCCGTAGGCGGAAATTCCGGTTGGATGCGCTTGCCGAGCGGGTCCTGGCCGGACCAGTAGCGCTGCGCAAAACGCTCGCTGACGATCACGACGCCGCGCGTCTCGTCGGCATCGTGGTCGGTGAAGGCACGGCCGCTGAGGATGGGGATGCCAAGGGTGCGGAAGTAGTCGGGACTGATGACCCAGAAGTGCGCGTTGAGCCGTTCGCCCGGCGTCGCTGGCGGCCGCCCTTCGACGCTGAAGTGAACCGTAGTGGACAGCAGGCCTGCCGGCGGGTAATTCACAGCGCCGGCGGATTCGACGCCTGGCAATGCCTTGATCCTCCGTAGGACGTCATCGAAAAAGCCGGCCACTTGTTGGCGGCCGGGGTACCGGGCTTTCAACAGCCACGCCTGCATTGTGAGCACGCGATGCGGGTTGAGGCCGCGGTCCATGGTGATGAGGCTAAGGGAACTACGAAGCATGACGCCCGCGCCGGCCAGCAGAAGGACGGCCATCCCGACCTCGATTACGACCAGCGCATTGGTGACCTGGCGGCTGGCGCGGCCACTGGTGGCGCTGCGGCCGCCTTCACGGAGTGAACTAGTCAGGTTCAGTTTGAATGACTCAAGACCCGGAGCCAGACCGAAGAGCACGCCCGTCGCCAGCGTGACGGCCAGCGTAAAAAGGTACACGCCCGTATCCATGCGAAAGGGCACGATGCGCGTGACCTGCAAGTGCGTGATGGAGCCGTTCAAGAGGTGAATGGCCCACGTCCCAACCAGGAGACCGGTGGCGCCCCCGGCCAGCGCCAGAACCAGACTCTCGGTGAGCAACTGGCGAAACACGCGGACGCGCCCGGCGCCCAGCGCGGTGCGAATCGCCATCTCGCGCCGCCGCCCGGAAGCCCGCGTCAGCAGCAAATTGGCGACGTTGACGCACACGATGAGCAGAACGAAGGCCGTGGCCGCTCCGAACAACACGATTGCCGGACGGTTACGAAGCACAAACATCTGCGGTAGCGTGCGAATCTCAATGTCCCAACCTGAATTGGTCTTCGGATAGTCGCGCGTCAGGCGGCGGCCAATGGTGGCCATTTCGGCATGAGCCTTCTCGAAAGGAACACCTGGCTTCAGGCGAGCCCAGACATTCAGTGCATGATCTTCGCGGCTGGTGCGTGCGCGATCGAGCACGAGAGGCATATACAGATCGATCTCGCGGTTGAGCACCCGGAACATTTGAAACACGGCGGGCAAGACGCCGACTACGGTGGCGGCCTGGCCGTCGATGAAGATCGCGCGGCCAATGACGGCGGGGTCGGCAGCATAACGGCGCTTCCAAAGGCCATAGCTCAACACGACAACACGATCGCGACCCGGCTGTTCTTCTTCAGGAAGGAATGAGCGTCCAAGCGCGGGCATGGTGCCCAGGAGCGGGAAAAAATTGGACGAAACGCGGAAACCCTGGACACGCTCCGGTTCACCCGACCCGGATACGTTGGAGTAAACGAAACGCCACGGCGAGATTAATTCGAGAGAATTGCTGTGGTCTTTCCAATCGAAGAAGTTCGCCGTCGAGGGTTGGATTAGAGGCAGCCCGAGCTTGACGTTGCTCTCCATGACGGAGACGATGCGATCGGGCTCGAAATAAGGAATGGCGTGCAGGATGGCGCCGTTGAGTACGCTGAACATGGCGCTATTGGCGCCGATCCCGAGCGCGAGGACCGCCACCACAGCGGCAGTGAAGCCCGGGGCGCGGGTGAGCAGGCGCAAGGCGTAGCGCACATCATAAAGTAGCGCGGACACTCTTGAGGCCATTATAGAGGCAAAAGCGCTATAGGAATGGTGGCATCCAGTATGGCCGGCGAATATTGCGGCGAAATTACCCCGCAATTTCTGTATCCTGTTAGTAGGCATAGACAGTCTAGCGGGTGTTTTTTCCTAATTTCTAACCATGTCAGTGAACAACGACTCCAATCCACTTCTAAAGATCGACTTTCAGATTCCGTTCGACCGTATTCGGGCGGAGCATGTGCAAACCGCGATCCACCACCTCCTGGTGGATACGCAGGCGCGCCTGGAAGCTATCGCCAAAGAACCCATGCCGCGAACGTTCGAGAACACGATGCAGGCGCTCGATGGGATGACGGAGCGGCTGGATTTTGCGATGTCGGTAGTGAAGCATCTCGAGTCCGTTGCAACGTACCCGGAACTTCGCGCGGCATACAATGCCGTGCAGCCTCCGGTCAGCGCGTTTTATTCAGGCATTCCTTTGAACGAGGGCCTTTGGAAAGCCGTGCAGCAATACGCGGCCACCAGCGAGGCTCAGGCTTTGACGGGCACGCGCAAACGTTTTCTGACGAAGACGCTGGAAGACTTCCGGCGGCACGGGGCGGAGTTGGATGCAGCTGGAAAAGCGCGGCTCGAAGCTCTGGACGTCGAGCTAAGCAAACTTACGACCAAATTCGGCGAGAACGTGCTGGATTCGACCAACGAGTTCGAGCTGGTGATCACGGACGAAGCCCAGATGGCAGGTCTGCCACCGACGGCGGTCGCGGCGGCGCGTGCCAGCGCCGAATCCAAGGGCGTGAAAGGCTGGCGCTTTACGCTGCAGGCACCGAGCTATATCGCGCTCATGACGTATCTGGACGACGGCGCCATCCGCGAGCAGGTCTACCGGGCGCATAGTACCCGCGCGACTACGGGCGGCCATGACAACCGCCAGATCATCGGCCAGATTCTCCAATTGCGGCGCGAGAGAGCCACTTTGTTAGGGTTCGCGAACTTCGCCGACCTCGTACTGGAAGATCGCATGGCGCACTCGGGCAAGCACGCGCAGCAGTTTCTGGTGGAATTGAAGGATCGGACGGAAGCCCAGTTTCGCGCCGAGAACGAGGAGCTGGCCGCATTCCGGCGCACCATCGAGGGGCAAAACGCTCCGCCACCCGAGCCGTGGGACGTCGGCTATTACGCGGAGAAGCAGCGCCAGGCGCTCTACGATTTCGATGAAGAAGCGCTGCGACCGTACTTTCCTCTAGAACGTGTGGTGGCTGGATTGTTTGAAACAGTCCAGCGACTTTACGGGATTCGCGTTACGGAGCAGACGGGCGCACCGGTGTGGCATCCGGACGTGAAGACTTACGGGATCTACGATCAGGACGGCACGCTGCTGGGCGCTTTCTATGCCGACTGGTACCCGCGCGAAACCAAGCGAGGCGGCGCCTGGATGGACGCTTTCATCACCGGGCACCCGGCGAAGGATGGGTTCAAACCGCATCTTGGATTGATGTGCGGAAACCTGACGCCGCCGGTTGGCGGGCGGCCGGCGCTGCTGACGCACCGGGACGTGCAGACGATTTTCCACGAGTTCGGCCATCTGCTGCACCATTGCCTGAGCCGCGTGGAGGTACGCAGCCTGGCGGGCACAAGCGTGGCCTGGGACTTCGTCGAGCTACCGTCGCAGATCATGGAGAACTGGTGCTGGGAGCGGGAGGCGCTGGATCTTTTCGCGCGGCACTTCGAGACGGGAGAGCCCATTCCCGACGACCTGTTCCAGAAGATGAAGCGCGCGCGCAATTTCCGGAGCGCAAATGCGCAGATGCGGCAGCTCGGCTTCGGCTTCATAGACTTGGGGCTGCACATTGATTACGCGCCGGCCAAAGATGGAGACGTGATGCAGTACGCGCGGCGGATTCTGCAGGAGTTTTCGCCGGCGCCGCTGCCCCCGGATCATGCGATGATCGCCGGAT
Organism: Bryobacteraceae bacterium; assembly: GCA_035577325.1. Classification (GTDB taxonomy): domain Bacteria; phylum Acidobacteriota; class Terriglobia; order Bryobacterales; family Bryobacteraceae; genus QHXW01. Next base: position 6,167 of record DATLVQ010000201.1, read on the forward strand.
TCACGCATTTGTTCGCGAGTCCGGTGGGCTATGGCGCCGGATACTACTCGTACAAATGGGCGGAAGTTCTGGACGCGGACGCATTCACTAGATTCCGGGACAGTGGCATTTTCAGCCGCGAAGTTGGCTTGGAGTTTCGCGAAAAGATCCTTGCGCGCGGCGATAGCGAGGATCCAGCGGACTTGTATCGCCGCTTCATGGGGCGCGATCCCGATTTGAACGCTCTGCTCGAGAGATCGGGCCTGCTGTCGGCAACAAGCGCATGATGCGTGGATGGTGGCTGGCGGGAATGCTCGCGACGCTGTGCGGGTGTGGCGGCGCGCCTTCGTCTCAACAGTCTCAGAGCGTGCCCGCTGCGCCTCCCGCGAAGCCAGCGGATGAGCAGCGACGCTTTCCTCTGGCCGATCAGACGAGCATGCGCCTGGTTGAAGATCACGTCCTCGGCAAGGATTTTCTGCCTGGCGGCAACGTTGCCGAGTACAAGCGAAAAGGGAAGACGTATCAACAATTTCTGGTGCATGCGAAATCCGCCGAAGCCGCTGCGCTGCTGATGTTCGAATTCAAAAGTCGCTTGCACGAAGCCCAATATCTGCCGCACATGGGCGGGTATTTCGGCACGGATGGCGCTACGCCGATCTACCTGTTTCAGAAGGGCGCATTCCTGGCGGGATTTGCGGGGCTGCCGGAGAAGGAAGCGGACCCGCTCGCCCGGCAGTTTGCGGCGAGCCTGAATTAGCTCGACTCGGCGGCCACGCGCACCAACTGCTTACCGGTATTCTCTCCCTGCAGCATCCCGATAAATGCGCGCGGGGCATTTTCGAGACCGTCGACGAACTGCTCCCGGTATTTCAGTTTGCCTTGTTTTAGCCATGCAGCCAGTTGTTTGAGGCCTTCGGCGTAGCGGGAGGCAAACTGGAAAATCAGAAAACCTTCCGCGCGGGCCTGCTTTACGACGAGGTGAGCGAGGAGGCGCGGGCCGGTTTCCGGCTTCTCCGCGTTGTATTGCGCTATCTGGCCGCAGACTACGATCCGCGCGCCGACGTTGATCTGCCGGAACACGGCATCGGTAATGGCGCCGCCGACGTTGTCGAAGTAGATATCGACACCATGGGGGCACAGTTCCTGCAGCTTGGTGGCATAATCTGGGGTGGTCTTGTAATTGAACGCGGCATCGAAGCTTAACTCATCCCGGAGCCATGCCACTTTCTGATCGCTGCCTGCGATGCCGAGCACGCGGCAACCCTTGATTTTGGCAATCTGGCCGGCGATCGAGCAACAGCGCCAGCGGCCCCCGAGACCACCACCGTTTCACCCGCGCGCGGGTTGCCGATGTCCAACAAACCGAAATATGCCGTGAGACCGGGCATGCCAAGGATGCCAAGGGCGGTCGACACGGGCGCCAGCGACGGATCGAGCTTGCGCACGCCTTTGCCGTTAGCGATGGCGTACTGCTGCCAGCCGAACATGCCTTCGACAAAGTCGCCAACGGAAAACTGCGGATTTTGGGACGCGATCACCTTTCCCACCGCGCCGCCGCCCATGACTTCACCGATCCGGACGGGCGGAGCGTAAGACTTCACGTCGTTCATGCGGCCGCGCATGTATGGATCGACGGATAAATACACGACGCGTACCAGTATCTCGCCGGGACCCGGCTGCTGAACCGGCGTTTCAACGAGTTTGAAGTCCGACTCCTTCGGCATCCCGGATGGACGCGCGGCGAGAGTGACCTGCTTATT
>DATLVQ010000202.1:0-3011 GCA_035577325.1 Bryobacteraceae bacterium
CGGAAGGCGTTCGTGTAGAAGTGCTCGGCGGGCCTTGTCGAACTGAATCTTTCATGCGGCAAGCGCAACCAGCCGTCAATATTGACTACGGCGACGGTGAATCCCCGGTCACGCAGGTGGCGGTCGAATTCTCGCGTGAGGTAGCCCTTGCCGCTCCCATCGATGCCGCTTATTGCAACCAGCGTGCTGCGTAGAGGGTCGACCTGTCGTTGGGCGGACGCAATCCGGGCGACCGCCGTTTGCACAGAAAGCTCGAGTGCTTTAGCTGTCGGGGTCATTACCACCGAGGGGTGCAGGTTACGTGCCAGCTATATTGGCGCCTGAACGGGGCTAGGCGGCGATGATTAAAGTACCCGCCGACGCCGACAGAGCCGCAACGGGCTCCGGATCCGCGGCCGGTTGCGGGCCTGCGATCCAGCGCCGGATCGATGTCCGCGCCTCAGTAGCATAACTGTCTGAATTCCTGTGAATGATCTGGCTGGCACGGCTCTTGCTCCGGAAACCTCGTGCTCGGTCGCGTATATCGGCGCAACCGGATACCCCACAACCAGAGGAGCGATGAGACATGACCTCGAAGACTGCGATTCTCGCTGCAGCCGTGAGCAGCCTTTTCGTGCTGACGACGACGGCGTTTGCGGCGGACGACGCCAACTCAGAGAAGTGTTATGGCGTGGCCAAGGCGGGAAAGAATGACTGCGCCGGCGGTGCACACGCCTGTGCAGGTCAGGGCACGAAGGACAAGAGCGCCAAGGAATTCATCAAGCTGCCGAAGGGCACTTGTGAGCGCATCGTGGGCGGCTCTCTCACTCCCGGCAAGTAGTTCTTCCCCGTCGTGAGCCTTTCCCCTGCTCGGCCGACGCCAGCCCTCTCCCCGCGATCCGGGGAGAGGGCCATGGTCTCAAGTACTTGGCTGAGCACGGGCATCGGCCTTCGGGCTCAGCATCACGAAGAGATTATTTCCCACTTGCCTTCGGTGGGTTGGTTTGAAGCTCACAGTGAGAATTACTTCGGGCCCGGCGGCACCCATCGCGAGCACTTGAGACAAATTCGTGCGCACTACGAATTGAGCCTTCATGGAGTCGGTCTTTCGATTGGATCTACCGACCCGCTGGACCTGCAGCACCTGCGTGAATTGAAGCACCTCGTGAACGACGTCGAGCCCATGTTTGTATCGGAACATTTGTCTTGGGGCTCATCGGGCGGCCGACACCTGAACGATCTACTACCGCTGCCCTACACCGAAGAGGCGTTGCAGCACATGACGGCTCGGGTGCGCGAGGTTCAGGATGCCCTTGGGTGTCAGATTTTGATCGAAAATATTTCGAGCTACCTGCGCTTCAAGTGCTCAGCGGTGCCCGAATGGGAATTTATCACTATGCTCGCACAGGAGTCAGGCTGCGCAGTGCTCCTGGACGTCAACAACGTCTACGTCAACGCGATGAATCATGGATTTGATCCCTACAGCTACCTGGATGGAATACCGCGGACCGTTGTCAAGGAATTTCACCTGGCGGGCCATACAGTAGCTCATATCCAGGAGCGCGAAATTCTGATCGATACGCATAACACGCACGTCTGCGGCGACGTGTGGAGTCTATACGCCGCGGCTGTGAAGCGTTTTGGGCCGGTGCCGACGCTCATCGAGTGGGACACGGACATCCCGAGTCTCGCAACACTTCAGGCCGAAGCCGCAAAAGCCGACTGGATTTTGGAGCCTTTCCGTGTTGTCGCTGCGTAGCCTTCAAAGCTCATTCGCGGCGCATCTGTTCGAGGACGAGCTCGCATCCATTATTCCGTGGGTCCGCGCCGACGGCATCGATCCGGTCGCTCGTCTGAGGATTTATCGAAACAATCTGTGTGAAGGATTCCAGAAGACCCTTGCGCTTGAGTATCCGGTGATCCGACGCCTCGTCGGGAATGAGTACTTTCGGCAGCTCGCCGTCGCCTTTCTTGCCTCTCATCCCTCCACGTCCGGCGATCTGCATCACGTCGGAGCGCCTTTTGCCGGGTTCCTGCGGGAGCAGTTCGCAGATACCGGGTACCTGTACCTCGCGGACGTGGCATCCCTTGAATGGGCGTACCAAGAATGCCTGGTGGCAGAGGAATTGGATCCCCTGGATCCTCTGACCTTGCGCGACGTTCCCGCGCACTCCTATGGAACGCTTCGGTTTACGCTGCGGCCCGCCTGCCGGCTGGTGCATTCACGATTTCCCGTCCTCAAAATCTGGGAAGCCAATCAGCCCGGAGCGCCCGCGGATGAAACGATCGACGTGGACATTGGGGCGGATTTCCTACTGGTCTTCCGGAATCCCAAGGGCATCTATTTTCGTCGCATTCACGAGGATGACCACCGGCTGCTTGCGGCCTTCGCCGCCGGCCGTTCTTTGGATGAGGCACTGGAACTGAGCCTGGCCTTAAATCCGCAGTTCAACCTGAGCGCCGCATTGCAGCGCTGCATTGAATTTGGCGTTCTTTCTCAAATGACGTTCTTCCAAAGTACCCCATAAGGAGTCCCTCATGTCGTCCCTGTTGAAACTTGCGGGCGCGCACGCCGCGCTAGGACGTCTCCTCGATCACTTCCGCTCTCTTGTGCTGCTGGCCACCCGCTTTTACGTCGGTTGGCAATTTTGGAAGTCTGGCTGGCTCAAGGTGAGCTCGTGGAGCTCCACGTTGGATTTATTTCGCACCGAATACCATGTGCCCCTGCTGCCACCGCAGGTCGCCGCCGTGACGGGAGCGGGCGGGGAACTCTTCTTCCCGGCACTGCTGTTCCTGGGGCTGTTCAGTCGGGTGGGAGCCCTGGGGGCATTCTTCGTCAATGCCATGGCCGTCATTTCCTACCGCCAGGTTCTCTTGGCTGAAGGGTCAGAAGCCGCGCTTGGCCAGCACATTCTTTGGGGTTTCATGCTGTTAGTCCTCGCGGTATTCGGGCCTGGCAAAATCGCCCTCGACAGCTGGTTGGAATCGCGCCTCGCCGCCCGCTGCCGGCCGTTTACCCCTGCCCCGGCCGC
>DATLVQ010000203.1:0-2140 GCA_035577325.1 Bryobacteraceae bacterium
CGGCTCCCTCATACCGGTTGTTTCTACCGATACAGAACCGTCCAGTAACCCGCGCAAACATGCGCGGTGCACTTCTCGATATATCTGCAAGTCTGCATCGAAGAATACGAACCGGCAGTTCGGATCGTGATCCATGGCCCACTTTGCCAGCTCACGCTCTACACGCACGATCCCAACGGGCGGTCCAAACCACCGCATCGAAGTCGAAATGTCGAACAGCAACCGTCTAGCCATCACCGGCTGCGACTGAAAGGCACTGCGGACTGTTCAGCCCGAAAGTATGCATGAGTAGCGAGCATAGCCTAGCTTATCAGCTTGTGAGCCCACATCCATTGCTGCGGATTTTCGCGGATCCAGCTCTCAATCAAAGTCATGCCCTTCTGCATGGTAGCTTGCACATCGATTTTTCCCGTTGAGTCGCGCGGAAATTCAAGGGGGCCGACCAATTCAAATCGATGCCGCTGGTCGTCCTGGCGAACAGCTCGAGCGCCATAGACCGGACACTCCCGGCGCCGCGTCAAAAGCGCGAGCATGGGGTTGACCAGACAGGAATGCCCGAAAAAATCCACCTTGATACCTCCAGCCATGTGTTGATCGATGAGCATTCCGACGAGCCATCCGTCTCGCAGGAGTCTGACCATCTCACGTGGCGCCGTGGGGCCGGCCTCGATCAGGCGAGCCGCAAATTTTGACCGAAAGTCAATTAGGTGGCGAGTGATAACCCGGCTCGGCTGTCGCTTGTAGACCAAGGCAATCTTCCGACCTGCGGTGCGGGCGGCCATCGCCGGAATTTCCCAATTTCCTAAGTGCGCCGCAAACATCAGGGCGCCTTGAGTGTCGGCACCCAGGTGACGTAAGGCTTTTGCGGTGCGTTCATCCATAATGACCTGCCCGGCTTCGGGAGTTTCAGCCGAGAAGTTCATTAATTCCCAAGCGTGAGGATATTCGCCGACTGTGCGCCCAATGTTGTCCCACATGCCTTGCGCGATACGTCTGACATCCGTGAGGCCCAGCTCCGGAAAGGCCGCGTGAAGCTGGCGGTCCGCATGCCGATTGCCTCGTAACAGCGGCCCAATCAGTCGCAGTGCGGCGCCACAGATCGACGCCGCCTGTCTTCTCGTGATCAGCCCTAGGATTCTGGTAATCCACGATGCAAGAAATCCGCATATCTTGGTTACGAGCGCTTCCCGATATTCATCGTTGGTAAAAACGATGCCCGGATTAGCAGCCAATGCATTACGCTCAAACGTCTTGATGAACGGTATGTATCTTTCCGTTCTGTCTTCAAGCCTTGCGAAGCCAACTCGATGCGCCGAGGTCAGTCTGATGGTTCGCCCCTGACAGTGTATCGTGGTGGCCCAATACGAACGTGAGGAGCCGAACTGCCTCTCCTTGAACACCGTGATCCGGGAAATGTCTGAAAATGGAATATTCTTATTCGGCCCGGACGACTGTCGCAGAACCAGGCGGTCCGGCTGTAGCTCGTATTCACGATTTGGTTGAAACAAGCTGGCGCGGCAGGAATATCGCATTTTCATTCGCACGTTGCGTTTGGCTGCATTTGATGCGCAGCGTTCAAGGTGGCATGAGCGACATGTTGGGCCAATACCCTCGGTGTATGGTATTTCAAGACATGCGCGCGCGCAGCCTCGGACATTCGGGTAAGTCGGGATTTCTGCTGGAGAGCCTGCCTGACCGTTTTCGCGAGCTGTCCCGGCTCGATATCGTAATAGATGGCGTGCTCACCATCGATGAGCGGCTCGTAGCGTTCGATCGTCTGCCGGCTCAGAAGTGGGAGGGATCCGACGAGGGCGGCTTCGTAAGCTCGGAAGCAATCCCATCCGTAACCTTCTGGCGCCCAGACGAGCCAGGCGCGGGCGCAGCGATCAAGATAGTCCGATGGATCGATACGATCTTCATGAATTGCTATTCGCATCCCTTCACTTGACAGCATGGCGAGCTCTTCGGCGCCCCGTTCGCGAACCGTGCTGGAGCCTTTAATCCGTCCCGCGAAGAAGACGTCGATGTCCTTGTTTTCGGGTGCGCGGGCAGGGGACTGATAGTTCAGCATGATGTCCGGTATCCCGAGCGATATGGGTGTGACGCGGGACAATGCATCGCGCCGGCGCGCGAGGGTTCT
>DATLVQ010000204.1:0-10452 GCA_035577325.1 Bryobacteraceae bacterium
AGAGCGTCACCTACGCCCAACAGTAACCCTTCGAGGAGTGGGCGCACGTTCACGCGTCCACTCAATGGGTCCCAGACAGGAAGCAAGCTGCCTCTAACCATTGGCCGCGCATGGAATGAGCAACATGGCGTGAAGGTGTGAACCCTCATGTGCAGCGCCCCATTCCGGTCGTGCGAGCCAAATTGCATTGCGGCAGGGCAGCGGCCTACGACGCCGTCATGCTCTGCGGATCCCAGTTACAGATGCGCTTGTCGAAGTAAGCCCTGTTGGTGAGCAGCGCTGGACCGGCGGCGCGGAGGCCGAACACTCCGTCTTCGATCGACGGCTTGCGTTGCCGCACGGACTCTAGGAAGGCACGATGGTGTTCGCGGTGTGCGTCGTGGTCTTCGGGTGGTACATACTTGTCTTCCTTTTGCGGGCGCAGAGCATCGGCACTGATGTTGGTCTTCGGATACTTCTTGCGATACTCGGCGAGAAACTGGTCCTGTGTTGCTTTCGTGAATGTGCTGATGGTGTAACCGGGCTCGGCCTCCGGCGGCACGGTGCTGAGGGTTACGCCGGCAGGGCTGGTATGCATGACGCCTTCGCTGCCCACGAAGCGGAATCCGAATTGCTCCTCGGCCACACCGCTCTTGAAATTGACGCGCAGAGCGAGCGTGAAATCCGGGTGCGTCTCGGTCTTGGGGTAGTCGAGCAGCGCGAGCATCACGTCGGGCACATCGCGCCCGTCTTTCCAATAGCGCAGGCCACCGGTCGCCATTACGCGAGTGGGGCCAGTCGAACGCGTCGCGTAGTGCAGGCCGCTCAACAGGTGTACGAACAAGTCGCCGGCAACACCAGTGCCGTAATCGCGGTAATTGCGCCAGCGGAAAAGACGCACCGGCTCGAAAGGCACCTTGGGCGCGTTGCCAAGGAAGCGGTCCCAGTCAATATTGGCCGGCGAGGCGTCGGGTGGAATCGAATATTGCCAGGCGCCGATGGCCGTGTTGCGATCGAGCCAGGCTTCCACCATGTTAAGCTGCCCAATTGCGCCGACCTGCAGCAGTTCCCGCGCCTTTTGATATACGAGCGAGCTGACGTACTGGCTGCCAACTTGGAGAATCCTTCCATTGCGCTGCTGCGCGGTGATCACGTCCCTGCCTTCTTCGACGAAGTGCACCATAGGCTTTTCGCAGTAGACATCTTTGCCCGCATCGAGCGCCGCGGTCGTGATGCGCGAGTGCCAGTGGTCGGGTGTGGCGATGATCACGGCGTCGACATCCTTGCGCGCCAGCACCTCGCGATAGTCGCGAGTCGTGAATAGCTGATTGCCCCAGACCTCTTTCGCGCGCGCGAGGCGGCCATCATAGATGTCGCACACCGCGACCAGCGCGACGCCCGGGAAACCCAGTTGATAGCGCGTATCGCCCGATCCCATACCGCCCGCGCCGATAAGAGCGATTTGGAGACGGTCGTTGGCTGAAACCTTCTGAGCGGCCATGATGCCCACGGCGGCAGTGGACTTCAGAAAATGACGCCTGCTTGTACTCATAATTTCTCCCGTAAACATGATACGAAATGCCACCGATCGATGAGGCGTTATCCGGATAGCTTTTCAACGCCGACTCGGCGAGAGGCCGAAGAAAGCGAACCTCATTGCATTCGCGCACCTCGGGCCTCGTGGGAGTACACTGGGCAAAGTTCATATCGAAACGATGATGGGTTTCCGCTTAGCCGCCATGTTTGCCTGCATGCTGCTCCTGCCTTGTGCGAGAGCCGACGACGGCGCTGTCCAGTTCAACCGCGACATTCGCCCCATCTTCTCCGACAAGTGCTACACCTGCCACGGCCCCGATGCCGCGAATCGTAAAAGCAAACTGCGATTTGACACGGAAGACGGCGCGAAGATCGACTTGAGCAATGGCCGCAAAGCCATAGTCGCAGGCAACCCGGAGCACAGCGAAGTCTACCGGCGTGTGGCTTCGAATGATGCCGCGCTGCGCATGCCGCCGGCTTATATGGGTCGCGACAAGCTGACGGATCGTGAGATCGGCCTGATTCGCCGCTGGATTGAACAGGGTGCGCCGTGGGAGCGCCACTGGTCGTTTATTCCGCCGAAGAAGCCGCCGCTTCCGGAGGTGCGCGAAAAGAATTGGGTGCGCAATTCGATCGACGCTTTTGTGCTCGAACGTCTGGAGCACGAGGGGCTGCAGCATTCTCCCGAAGCCGACCGGCGCACGTTGATCCGGCGTGTCACGCTCGATCTGACCGGTCTGCCGCCCACGCCGGTCGAAGTGCATGCGTTCCTGAACGACGAATCCCCGGGCGCGTACGAGAAAGTCGTCGACCGGCTGCTGGCGTCGCCGCGATATGCCGAGCGCATGGCCTTCCGCTGGATGGAAGCAGCGCGCTATGGCGATACCAATGGGTATCAAACCGACGGCGTCCGTGAAATGTGGCGGTGGCGCGACTGGGTCATCCACGCGTTCGATCGCAACATGCCGTTCGATGAGTTCACCATCGAGCAGATTGCCGGCGACCTTCTCCCCAATGCCACGCTGGACCAGCGCATCGCCACCGCCTTCCATCGCAACCATCGCACCAGCGCCGAGGGCGGCATTGTGCCGGAGGAGTTTCGCGTCGAGTATGTCGCTGATCGCGCCGAAACGACGTCCACCGTCTGGCTCGGTCTCACTGTCGGCTGCGCGCGATGCCACGACCACAAGTACGATCCCATTAAGCAAAAAGAGTTCTATCAGCTCTTCGCCTACTTCAATAACGTTCCGGAAAAAGGTCTGGTCTACAACTTCGGCAACGAAGAGCCGCTGATCAAAGCGCCCACGCTCGCGCAGCAGCAGCGGCTGGCCGAGATCGACCGCGACGTCGCCCAGGCCGATGAACAATGGCGATCGCTTGCGCCAAAGCTGGCCGATGCCCAGCGGAAATGGGAGACCAAGATCGCGCGTTCGAAATCCAAAGACTGGACACTGACCGAAGGTTTGACGTTTCACGGGCCTCTGGCTGGACGGCATTCGCCGGTCGACGTGGCCGGGTGCAAAGACGACGACGCAGCCTGTGATCTGCCGGTGATCGACGGCCCCGTCGGGAAAGCGCGCCAGTTCGACGGAAAACGATTCCTCGAATCCGACGGCTCCGTCGCCAATTTCGACTACCTCGAGCCGTTCACTTTCGCTGCGTGGATCAAACCGGAATCGGAAAATGGCGCCATCGTGTCCCATTACGAAGATTATTTCGAAGGCCAGGGGCACGGCCTCTATCTGATGGATGGAAAGATCCGGCTGCATATCGTCTTCCGCTGGACCGATATCGGACTGCGCGTGGAGACCGCGAATCCAGTAAAACAGCGCGAATGGCAGCACGTGTTGGTCACCTACGACGGTAAACGTAAAGCTTCAGGTGTGCACATCTACGTGAATGGCCAGCCACAGGAATTGAAAGTCCTGTTCGACGACCTGAGCTGGCCCATGGACTTCAAGCTCCCATTGCGCATCGGCGCGGGCGGCGGCCTGCGCTTCACCGGTGCCATCGACGACGTACGCGTCTATAGGATCGCGCTTACCCCCGAGCAGGCCGCGGTGATTCCACTGCGGAAGTCCATCCACGAGATCGCCGCCACCACGCCCGATGCGCGCAGTAAAGCTGAGTCCGACAAGCTGGGCTTCGCGTTTCTCGATAGCGCCGCGCCCAAAGAAATTCGACAGGCACGGTCCCAGCTGCTGGCCGCTCAACGGCAGCGCCAGCAGTACTGGAATTCTATTCCCACGGTGATGGTGATGGCGGAGGGTCCGCCCCGCGATGCTTTCGTTCTTAAGCGCGGCGCTTACGACAATCACGGCGACAAGGTCTCGCCCGGCGTGCCTGCCGTTCTGCCGCCTCTCCGTCCGGAGTGGCCCAACAACCGCCTCGGCCTGGCGCGCTGGCTTATCGATCGCGGGAACCCGCTCACCGCGCGCGTCACCGTAAACCGTTTCTGGCAAATGTACTTCGGCACGGGCCTCGTCAAGACCGTGCAGGATTTCGGATCGCAGGGAGAATGGCCCACGCATCTGGATCTTCTAGACTGGCTGGCCACTACATTCATGGATAGCGGCTGGAACGTCAAAGCGCTGCAGAAAAGCATCGTGATGAGCGCGACCTATCGCCAGTCGTCCGCGGACACGCCCGAGCTATTCCAGAAAGATCCGGAGAATCGCTTGCTTGCGCGTGGGCCGCGGCTCCGTCTGGGTCCGGAAGTGATTCGGGACCAGGCCCTCGATGTATCGGGTCTGCTGGTCGAAAAGATCGGCGGGCCGTCGGTCAAGCCCTATCAGCCGCCCGGACTTTGGCGCGAACTGGCCGGCGGCAAGGATTACGAGCGCGACAAAGGCGATGGTCTCTACCGTCGGAGCCTGTACACCTATTGGAAGCGCACGATTGCACCGCCTTTCATGGTCAATTTCGATTCGCCGAACCGCGAAACCTGCACCGTTCGCGAAACCCGAACCAACACTCCGCTGCAGGCTCTGGATTTGATGAACGATGTCGCCTTCGTCGAAGCCGCGCGCAAACTGGCCGAGCGCATGATTGAGGAAGGCGGCAAGACGCCGCTCGATCGCATCGACTACGCGTATGAGTTGGTCCTAGCGCGTCCGCCGAAGCCGGCCGAGATGCAGGTGGTTCTCGACACGCTGGCTGAGTTCGAGTCGCGGTATCACGCCGACAAGAAATCAGCCAAGAGTCTTGTCGCGCACGGCGATTCTCCCTGGAATCATAAGCTCGACTCGCGTGAACTGGCCGCCTACACCAGCATTGCTAGCCTGCTCCTGAACTTGGATGAAGCCATTACAAAACAATAAGATGAGGCATTGGAATGAAACTATTTGATGATTCTGGGCTGACGCTGACACGCCGGCATTTCTTCGGCAGAGGCTCGACCGGGATCGGCGTCGCTGCACTCGCGGGTCTCTTCGGAAAGCAACTGCCCGCCGAGAACGCGCCCGGCGCCAAAGCGCATGGCGGATTGCCTGGTCTGCCGCATTTTCCGCCGAAAGCGAAGCGCGTCATCTACCTATTTCAGTCGGGCGGTCCATCGCAAATGGAACTGTTCGATTACAAGCCGCGCCTCACGGAATTCCAAGGCCAGGACTTGCCCGACTCCGTGCGCAAGGGCCAGCGGCTCACGGGCATGTCCGCCTCACAGTCGAGCTTCCCGGTGGTGCCCTCGAAATTTCAATTCGCGCAGCATGGAAATTCCGGCGCCTGGGTCAGTGAGCTGCTGCCGTACACCGCCAAGGCCGCGGACCAGCTCACGTTCATCAAAAGCCTTCATACAGAAGCCATCAACCACGACCCCGCCGTCACATTCATTCAAACCGGTGCGCAAATCGCCGGCCGCCCAAGCATCGGCTCATGGCTGGCTTACGGCATCGGCGCCGAAACCGAAGATCTGCCGGCCTTTGTGGTCATGATTTCACCCGGCAAAGGCACAGGAGGCCAGCCCCTCTACGACCGGCTCTGGGGCAGCGGCTTCCTGCCCAGCCGCTATCAAGGGGTCAAGTTTCGCTCCGTCGGCGACCCGGTGCTCTATCTTTCAAATCCGTCTGGCTTCAATAGAACGGACCGGCGCCATTTCCTCGACGCGCTCGACAAGCTCAACCAGATGAACGCCAATAGCTTTGGCGATCCCGAGATCACCACGCGCATCGCTCAATATGAAATGGCATTCCGGATGCAAACGTCGGTGCCGGAGCTCACCGACCTTTCGAAAGAATCGGCGCACACCTTCGAGATCTATGGCGAAGACGCGAAAACGCCCGGAACCTTCGCCGCGAACTGTTTGCTCGCGCGGCGCCTGGCGGAGCGTGGTGTGCGCTTCATCCAATTGTTCCATCGCGACTGGGATCATCACGGCAACCTGCCGAAGGATCTTCCGAAGCGCTGCCAGGAAGTCGATCAAGCGTCGGCCGCGCTGGTCCACGATCTTAAAGAGCGCGGCATGCTGGATGAAACACTCGTCATCTGGGGCGGGGAATTCGGGCGCACAGTGTATTGCCAGGGCCGCCTCACGCCCACCGATTACGGCCGCGACCATCATCCACGCTGCTTCACCACGTGGCTGGCGGGCGGCGGCATCAAGCCCGGCATCTCGCTCGGCGAGACTGACGATTACTGCTACAACATCACAAAAGATGCGGTCGACGTCTACGATCTGCAGGCCACCATTCTGCACTGCCTCGGAATTGACCACACACGCTTGACCTACCAGTTTCAAGGCCGCCATTTCCGGTTGACGGACATAGCAGGCAACGTGGTGAAGTCTATCCTGGCGTAGGCCCTTCGGCTCTCTAACACTCGCATTTGCTGGGCGATTGCACCGAAACTAACAAATCTGCCACCCTAGGGAATAGACCCGCCGTTCTGCGTCATCATAGGGATAGAAGGCTATGCTCATCAAAGCGGTACCGGATATTCGTAGCTCCGAAATCACTCCCAAACAGTTGTACCTGAACCGCCGCAGATTCCTGTCCGGTCTGCCGGTTGCCGGCACGGCGCTGTTTGCGGGTCGCGTCCTTGGTGGCGCAAAGTTAAATGGAATCGCCAAAAGTCCACTCAGCACCAGCGAAAAGCAGACGCCATTCAACGACGTCACGCATTACAACAACTACTACGAGTTTGGCACCAGCAAGGACCAGCCCGCCGAACTGGCAAGAACGCTGAAAACTTCACCGTGGACCGTCTCGGTCGAAGGCGCTGTGAACAAGCCTCAAGTATTCGACATCGACACGATCATGAAAATGGCGCCGCTCGAGGAGCGCATCTACCGTCACCGTTGTGTGGAAGCCTGGTCGATCGTCGTTCCCTGGATCGGATTCCCCCTGAGCGCGCTTATCAAACTGGTCGAGCCCACATCGAAAGCCAAATTCGTAGCCTTCCAGACGCTCTACGATCCGAAGCAGATGCCCGCCGGGCGTTTTGCCGGCATCCCGCTTCCTTACATCGAAGGCCTGCGCATCGACGAAGCCATGCACCCACTGGCAATCTTGTGTGTGGGAATGTATGGCGAGGTCCTGCCCAACCAGAACGGCGCGCCGCTACGGCTGGTGGTTCCGTGGAAATACGGATTCAAAAGCATCAAGTCGATCGTGAAGATCCGCTTCGTCGAGAAGCAGCCGCCAACCACCTGGAATATATCTGGCCCCAGCGAGTACGGTTTCTATTCCAACGTGAATCCCGAGGTGGACCATCCGCGCTGGAGCCAGGCATCGGAGCGGCGCCTCGGCGAATTCCTCAAGCGCAAAACGCTGCCCTTCAACGGCTATGCGGATCAGGTGGCCCAGCTGTATACGGGCATGGACTTAAAGAAAAACTTCTAGATATGCAATTCAGACGAATGTTAAGTAGCAAGTGGATGAAATTACCTGTATTCGTGCTTTGCCTGTCACCGGCGCTCTTCCTTGTGTGGAAAGGGTTCAACGGAGGATTGGGCGCGAACCCGATCGAGTTCATCACGCATGCTACCGGCGACTGGACCCTGCGCTTTCTGGCGATCACGCTCGCCGTTACACCGCTGCGCAAACTGCTGCGCCTGCCCGAACTCGTGCGGTTCCGCCGCATGCTCGGATTGTTCGCGTTCTTTTATGTCTGCCTGCATTTGATGACCTACCTCTGGTTGGACAAATTTTTCAGCTGGTCGGAAATCGTCAAAGACGTCGTGAAACGGCCCTTCATCACGGCCGGCTTCACCGCGTTCGTGCTGCTCATTCCGCTCGCCGTCACGTCCACCGCGGGTTGGATTCGCCGCCTGGGAGGCAAGCGATGGCAGTTGCTCCACCGTCTGATTTATGTGAGCGCGGTGGCTGGCGTCATCCATTACTACTGGCTGGTAAAGTCCGATATCAGGCTGCCGGTCTTTTATGGGGTAATCGTCGGCCTTCTGCTCGCGTACCGCGCAGCCGTCAATTTAGCGGGAAGCCTGCGCGCGAGGTCATCGCCGAAATCCGTCAGATCTCTGACAGTCAAGGAAACGCGGCTAACGCTTCCGGGTTAACGCGGACTTCGAGATGATCCCAAGCTGTGCCTGCGCTTTCTTCGTCAGCTTCGCCGCCACCATCCCGTACGAATCCTTGATCAGACGCTTCAGCTCCGCGCGTGTTAGAACGTCGAGGCTTTCAAGGAAGACCCAGTGATTGCGCGCCATATAGGGCGCCGGAATGATGCCCTCGCGTTCGATCAGCTCCGCGAATTCTTCAGGCGTGCACTTAAACGCGATGCTGATCGGCGTCCGCTCCAGTGCCACCACGGCGAATATCTTGCCCCCGATTCGGAATAGCAGGTCGCTTCCCCACTGAATGCCCTCGGTCGCGTGTGGCAACGAGAGGCAATAACGGCGCAGCGTCTCGATATCCATGGCGGGACGTTTTGGAGTCTACCAGAACCGGCGCAACCGCAGCATTTCGGCAAACGAGATGTAGAGATTGACGACGCCAAGTCCGCTCACCGCGCCGCGAAAATAGGCATTGTCCCAGTAGCCGTGGCGCAGGAGCGATGAGAAGAAGTTGTGATCCCAGGCTTCACCCAGCCACGGAAAGACCAGAAGAAAGCAGCCAATCTCGAGGCAAAAAATGATCAGCAAAAACGCCGAGAACTTCCGGTACCAGGGATATTTTTGTGGCGCTTCGGCGCGCTCCGGCTCGGTCGCGGCTGGAACTTGCGGCTCTAGCGGCATGCGCTCGCTTCCATCTCGAACAGATCGAGCTGCCCGTCGTCATCCACGGGAAATAAAGATACGAGGCGCACCGGCTCGAAGCTGAGGCGGTGCAGCGGCGTCGGCCCGTGCTGCTCGAGCGCGCGCACATGCTCCGGCGTATTGTACCCCTTGTGCCGCGCTAGGCCGTATTGCGGATACGCTTGGTCCCAGACGCGCATGCACGCGTCACGTTCGACTTTCGCGACAATAGAAGCCGCGGCGATCGCATGGCATTGCTCGTCGCCGTGAAACATGGGGTGTTGCGGAATGGCGAGATCGAGTGGCACGGCGTCGATGAGCAGAAAATCCGCGGCGGGCGTCAGTTTCTCAACGGCCAGCCGCATGGCCAGCCGTGAAGCCTGATAGATATTGATGCGATCGATCGCCGCCGCATCCACTGCCGCCACGGCCCATGCCACGGCCCGTTCGCGAATGCGTCCGGCCAGCACCTCGCGGCGCTCGGGTTCGAGCTGCTTGCTATCATTGAGGCCGCGTATGGGACGATCCGGTGAAAGAATCACCGCGGCGGCGAACACCGCGCCAAACAACGATCCGCGCCCCACTTCATCTACGCCCGCAATGGCGCAGAAACCCCGGGCCCGCAACGCGCGCTCTATCGTTGCTTCGCAACGAAGTTTCTGACCCGCATTTTTTGTCGCGTTTGCCGATGCCACCTGGGCGCCCCCGGCCTCGCAACCGCTACTCGCGCTCCCGCAGCCGCGCGGCCTTGCCCTTGAGGTCGCGCAGATAATACAACTTGGCGCGCCGCACCCGGCCCGTGCGGATCACGTCGATATGATCGATCACTCGCGCGTGCAGCGGAAAAATGCGCTCCACGCCCTGTCCGAAACTGACCTTGCGGACCGTGATGCTCTCGCCCATGCCGGTGTTCTTGCGCGCGATCACCGTGCCCTCAAACGCCTGTAGCCGCTCCTTGTCGCCTTCTTTGATCTTCACGTGAACGCGAATCGTGTCGCCCGGCCGGAAGGATGGAATCTCGGCGCGGTGATTCTTCTGAATGAACTTGGTCAACAACGGGTGATTCATAATCGGTATCCCTTCAATTTTTTCTATCGTACTTGAAATCCGGCGCCGCTGCTTCACCAGGGCCGTCTTCCGGACTTACGCCGCGCAGATCCGGCCGCAACCGCGCCGTTTTCCCCAGCGCCGCTTCCTGCCGCCAGCGCCGGATCTGCTCGTGATTTCCGCTCAACAAAACCTCCGGCACGCGCCATCCGCGAAACTCCGCCGGTCGGGTATACTGCGGGCAATCCAGAACGCCCGCATTCCGCTCGAACGATTCGAACACCGCAGAATCGGCATTGCCCAGCACTCCCGGTACCAGCCGCGCGATCACATCGATTACCACAGCCGCCGCCAGCTCGCCACCGCTCAGTACGTAATCGCCGATGGCCACTTCGTCATCCGCCAGGTGCTCGGCCACGCGCTCATCCACACCCTCGTAGCGACCGCAAATGAGCAGCAATTCCGCTGCATCGCCCAGCCTCCGGGCCGCGGCCTGATCGAACTTTCGACCCTGCGCCGAAAGCAAGACCACGCGCCGACTGGGGTCGCGTTCCCCGCGCGCGCGTCCGGCGAAAATTGTTTCCACCGCCGCGAACACCGGCTCGGGCTTGAGCAGCATCCCTTCGCCGCCGCCAAACGGCCGGTCGTCCACCGTCTTATGCCGGTCGTGCGTCCAGTCCCGCAGGTTGTGGATCCGGATC
>DATLVQ010000205.1:0-3939 GCA_035577325.1 Bryobacteraceae bacterium
CCATGTCTGTACCCACTCGACAGTGTGGGTTTGGAACGTGGGTGTTGTGCTTGGCGCGGGTGATTGCGCACTCGGGGGTGGGGATTGCATAGGGCCGTCCATTTGCGGCCCTGGCTGAGTTGGCTCCCAACACGTTCCGTACTCGTCACAGCCAAAGAAACTGCCGTGCTCGTAAAGGTCGACCAAGCCCGGAATAGGTGAAGACAGCCCGGAAGCTCTTAGCGCGGCGTCCATGACGGAGTTCTCCTTCTTCACGCGGTTAGAAACCCAGTTATCCCAGGCCACTGCGGGACTCTGGGTTTGTCTGCCCTCCGGCTCGCAGGGGGGAGACAGCCAAGGCTCGATATGCCGCGGCAATGAGCTCATCCGTGTTGGTTGACAACTCCCATTCACACCAGGAAGCTCGATGGTTTCTCCGTTCTGAAGGAAAACAGTCTGCCCTTTGGCAATCTGGATATTAGGGTCATTTATCCGTATCAAGGTCTCGCCTTTGTCAGCCTGGGCAGTGATGGCGGTGGCATCGAGATAGGCATCAACACGGGAGTAGAGCGTTTCGGACGGTGAGAGCCTCAGAGTGTCAGTAGGCGTTTGGATGAAGAAATCTTCCCCGCTGACCGGCTTCAACGAGAAAGTCGCTGTGCCGGTCGGCAAGGTCATGCGAGTAAGGTTCCGTTCCCTCGGTGCGGAGAGTTCCCTGAAGAGGAGCAAGGAATTCTCCGCCAAATACACAGCGGAACCATCTTCGAATTCAACCTCGGTTCGGCCGTTTCGAGTTGCCAGAGCAAAACCTTGTTCGACGGACTCGCCAACTTGCGCCTGTTCCCATGACTTGTTCAGATCCACAGCTTTGCCAGTGCCACGCGAAAGGCGCACATCGCCGTCAACATACGCTAAACGAACCTGACGCTCAGTGCGGCCATCTGAGCCTACGGCGGACGATGTCCTGGTGGGAAGAAGGATCGAAAAAATCAAGAAGAGAAAGAACTGAGGAGAGGGCAGCTTCACGGGATTCCTCCGTTATGGCCCAGTCTCAAGACGTAGGGCACCAGTTCGTGGTTTCGCTATGACATGCTGCCTTTTTTTCAGCAGCAGGAGGCTGAGACAATCTCGGGTGCGGACCGTTCAGTGTGCGCTCCAGTACAAAAAACCTGTTCGGTCAACCTTGCGCAGCCCGGTGAACGTTCCATGCAATTCTCAAAGCGTCTTGCCTGGCCGCCGAACAGGTTGTTATACTCCCGCGTTCGCCCCTCAAAGGATTCGCGGAGCCAAGGTTGCGGCTCGAAGGCACCCAGACGCGTTCTCGAAATTTGCCCGGGCACATCCAGCTGAAACGCGAGTTCGCAAAGAAGGCTATGCCACCACCTGCACTCGACCACCACGAGACAACTCCCAATTCGTCCGCCATCGGAGGTCATCGCTCGCTTCCACTCGCGCGACGACGCAATCCTGCCGCCTCCCCTCAGCCCGCCCTCCGCTCTTAGTTGTGTTAACATCCCATTTCAATCAACTCAAACTCGGGAGCCAATCCGTGAAAATCTACGAAGGCAGGGACATTCGGAACGTCGGTGTGGTGGGCCACGGCGATTCCGGCAAGACCTCGCTCACCGCCGGCCTGCTTTATGCCGCGGGCGCCACTAACCGGTTGACGCGGGTCGATGAAGGCAACACCATCACCGATTTCGACGAGGAGGAAATCCAGCGGAAGATCACGATTTCCACCGCCCTGGCTTACGCCGAGTGGAAGAAATCCAAGATCAATATTCTGGACACGCCGGGCTACAACATTTTCATTAACGACACGCGGGCGGCGCTGGCTGCGGCCGAGGCATCGCTCGTCGTCGTCGATGCCGTGGCCGGAGTGGAAGTGCAGACCGAGAAGGTCTGGTCGTTCTCCGATGAATTCAAACTCCCGCGCGCTCTGGTGATCAACAAGCTCGACCGCGAGCGCTCGAGTTTTGAGCGCACGCTCGATAGCATCCGGTCCATCTTCGGGCGAACGGCGGTTCCCGTCCAACTCCCCTGGGGCGCGGAGCGGAATTTCAAAGGTGTAATCGACCTGGTCGGCATGAAAGCCTATAGCTACACGCCGGACGGCGATGGCAAAGGAAGAGAGACCGACATTCCGGCGGATATGGCCGACGACGCCCAGGCCGCGCACGAGGTGCTGGTGGAACTCGTGGCCGAAGGCAACGATGCCCTGCTGGAAGAGTTTTTCGACAAAGGCACGCTGCCGGTCGAGCACATCCTGGATGGAATGAAGTCCGCGGTGCGCGAGTTGCGCTTGTTCCCCGTGCTCTGCGCCTCGGCCCAGCACAACATCGGCACAGACCAGATTTTGCATTTTATCGTGGACCATCTGCCGGCTCCCACCGATCGCGGCACGGTCACCGGTACCCAGGCCGGCAAGGAAGTCGCGCGCAAGATCGCGGACTCGGAGCACGTCTCGGCTTTTGTTTTCAAAACCACGGCAGACCCGTTTGCCGGCCGCATTACTTTCTTCAAAGTCTTTTCCGGCGTGTTGAAGAACGACGCCAATTTGCAGAACGTTCAGCGCAGCACGACCGAACGCTTGTCCCACATCGCCTGCGCCCTAGGCAAAACGCTGACCCCGGTCACGGAGTTGCACGCGGGCGATATCGGCGCGGTCGCCAAGCTGAGAGACACGCTTACCGGCGACACGCTGGCGGACAAAGCCGCCCAGATCGAGTATCCTCCGGTCAAAGTGCCCGAGCCCTCCATCGCTTTCGCCATCGAGGCCAAGTCACGGGCGGACGAGGACAGGATGGGCAATGCCATCCACCGCATTCTGGAAGAGGATCAGTCGCTGCGCTTCTATCGCGATCCGCAGACCAAGGAATTCCTGCTAGGCGGCACCGGCCAGCAGCACGTCGAGATCGTCGTCAGCCGCCTTAAGAAACGTTACGGCGTGGATGTCGCGTTGAAAGCGCCTAAAATTCCCTACCGCGAAACCATCCGTGGCAAGGCCGACGTGCAGGGCCGTCACAAGAAGCAGACCGGCGGCCACGGCCAGTTCGGCGACTGCTGGATTCGCATGGAGCCGCTGCCCCGCGGCGCGAAGTTCGAGTTCGTCAATGAAATCTTCGGCGGCTCAATTCCCAAGAACTATATACCGGCTGTGGAAAAAGGAATTATCGAAGCCGCCCAGAACGGCTTCCTGGCCGGATTCCCGATGGTCGATTTCCGCGTGGTCCTTTATGACGGTTCGTACCATGATGTCGATTCCTCGGAGCTGTCGTTCAAGCTGGCTGCCCGTAAGGCCTTCAAAAACGCCATGCAGGAGGCTAAGCCAGCCCTGCTCGAGCCCATTATGAACGTGGAAATCCAGGCGCCGGTGGAGTATGCAGGCGATCTGATGGGGGACCTCAATGGAAGGCGGGGAAGAGTGGCGGGGATGGATACCAAGGGGCACACACAGATCATCCGCGCTAAAGTGCCGATGGCCGAGATGTTGAACTATCAAAACGACTTAACATCCATGACGCAAGGCAGGGCTACGTTTTCCATGGAGTTCGATCACTACGATTTTGTGCCTCCTCACCAGGCGGAGAAGATTATTTCTGCAGCCAAGGCCGCCAAGACCGGCGAAGAGGAAGAAGAGGATTAAATACATACAGTTAGCAGGGATCTGGCAGGCTCTAGTACCCTTCGGGACAATCCCCGGGTTTGAGGGGGACAGTCCTAGGGTATAATTGGTTACATTAAGGCCGGTTGGCTGGGATGCAATACAGTTGACACATTAGGCCGATTGATTATAGAGTCCGATTGTACATGCGCGGAAGCTAAGCGCCCCGAACGAAGTAGCTGTTGCGGTTGCGGTCAAAATTTTGCTTCGAGGTTGATACTTGGCGTTTAGCGTCAAACAGCTTTTTGTACCGATCCTTACTCTTCTCTCACTGGCCTCCGGCTGTGGCTTAAGTC
>DATLVQ010000206.1:0-11255 GCA_035577325.1 Bryobacteraceae bacterium
GGGTGGATGCGGGATTACTGCTTCTCATTGGTCTATAGTAGGGCCACGCGGAGGGCTCAAAACCATCAGGTGCCGTCACGCTTCCGGCATTTACAACCCGAGCCCAGCCCCTGATCACTGGGTCGTTATAAATTTCCGCCAGACCATTCAGCGAGCCGAGGGCGGTATAATCGGCCACAAGATATCCCCGCGACGAATCTCCAATACTTTCCATCACGTAGTCCGGGCGCGCCATGTACATCGTGAAATAGGCAAAATTCTTGAGCCAGGACTCGCGCACAAAAATGGGATCGCCACTTGCGGACTGCCAGCAGAGCAAGGAGGGCACGATGAAGGTCGTCAGACCATTTCCATTACCACCGATTACATAATCTGTCCATGATTCATGCCATCCACCGCCCTCGGGGCCAAAAACCTGCTTCCAAACCGGCAACAGAACGTTGAACCACACGTCTGTCATGAAATTCAGATGCTTCAATCCGTTGGGATGATCCGGGTACAAAACCAACGCATCAATCAATCCGGAAATACCATTCCGAAGGTAAAACACATCATTATATGGGCTGGCGTTCAGGCCGATATAGTTTTCTTCCCATTCGGTTGCGAGCACATCCAACTCGGTCAGGAACTCGGTTTTCGTCGCACTATCCAAATCGTTATACAGCCAGTCATAGATCAACGCAATATTTATGTCTGCAGTATTGTAAGAAGGCATGATGCGGACCGGTAAATTCGTGCCGCGTGGAGGAGGGTTCGACTGACTCAACACCACGGTGTTCGCATTGGGGACACTGTTAATGATGAAGGTACGCGCTTCAATCGACAAAACATTGCCCTTGCAGCTGCTGCCCGCACACCCCGTCAAGAAATTGGCCGTCGCACTTGTAAAAGTATACGTGCCGTTGCCTACTCCGTCATTCACAGCGTATAGAAGCTTTCCCCACGTCCCGCGGAGGTTTGCCAGCGCTTTGATTTTGGCAAGATAAGTTGCCGCTTTAGTCGGATTGGCGATCTTATTCGCCATGTAGGCGATTACCAACCGGCGCAGCTGCCATGTGCTACCTGGGTTTGTTGAATCCCATGCATCCGCCTCGGCACTGTAGTCAGCCAACGCTGCCGAATTACTGGCTAAACTAGACAAGAAGGCATTGTCCGGAAACGGAAGGCGGGGATGACCGGTATTATAAGTAGAGGGGATGGGAGGAGCATTGTCGCCCAACGCCGCCCATACGGGACACGACAGAAAGACTGAGACGGCGCCAAGTGCAACAATGCCTTGTGAAAACCGTATCGACCGCATGGCTCTACCCTTCGGTCCGTTTGGGATAAATTAATTCTTGACCCGGAGCCAGGCGCCTCAAAACGACGCAAGCCGATGCTGTTGTCGAAGTACCGGATGGGCCCGTTATGCGCGCGGGCTGGGCCGCCCGGCCTTCACGCAACAATACCGGGGCGTGGGAAAATCCCAAACCTCGGATGTTCTCCCAGACGCTATCGCAACGTGAGGAACAACGTTGAGCCGGCAAATGGCCCGTGTGGAGGTGATGGTCTGCGAATCTGATCATATCAACGTCGCCGTCGCTGAGTGTTGCGAGAAATGCCAGCTAACCCAAAAACACACATATTGCAACATGTCTTGATTTGATCCTTGCTAGGATTTTAAGATAGTCCCGTCCAACGTACAATCCGCAGAAAGCAACAGAGATTTGCTACCAAGATCGTAAGACCCTAACGACAGTTATCAGTACAGCACTAACAAACGGTTTCACTTTTTTGTGCCGATTGCCGATACTGCGAAAGCACATTGACCACCCTGCGGCCCGCAATGGTACGTCCCAGTACAGTTACATCCGCCCCGTCTCAACGATAGCGTGTTAAGAAATGTTGCGAGGCCGAATGCCACTCGGTGACCGAAACTGGACCATCCCGAATGATACTACAAAGTCGCTTTTGGGTATTGCATACCTGCGGCGCCTGTGACAGCCGTGGCCTGGGAACATTTTCCGAAACCATACCTGAGTTCAGTCGCGGTCCGCAAGCTCATGCCGCCGACCTGTACACGCTGCGTCGGTCATAGGACGGGAGAACCAATTTGCGGCGCGGAGCGAGCTCAGCGGCTCCCAAGCCAACCCGCCTCAAGCATTGGCTCCGACCCGTCCGTTTATTTTCAGGCCCCCGTGACGCGGCACTCAAACACGCAATAATGACGGCAATGACTTATGTGCAGCCGCTCGTGCTAATTTTCCTGACGACCATTCTGGTTGGACTCGTGCAACTCCGCCGTGGTAACGGCTCCCGGCTGATGATGATCGGCTTCCTCGGGCTCGCCCTTGCATCCTGGCCTCCGGTCGATTGGCTGCTTTCACGGCCATTCGAAGCATGGTATCCGGTGCAGTCGCTTCCGTCGTCCCACGCTGACGCGATCGTCGTGCTGTCCTCAGCGGTAAGCCCGCCCACACACGAGCGTCCTTATGCTCTGCCTGACAAGGAGACTTTCCAGCGCTGCGAATTTGCCGCGTGGCTTCACAAACACTGGCAACCTATACCGGTATTAGCCTGTGGCGGGCCGGGTGCGAAAGGGGGCCAAGCTTTTTCTGCGACAATGCGCCAGATGCTTGAGCGGGCAGGCGTACCAGACGCGATGATATGGACCGAGGAACGCTCCCGCTCGACGCATGAAAATGCCATATTTGGTTCGGAGCTCCTGCGCAAACACGGGGTTGGTAGAATCGCTCTTGTCGTCGAGGCGCGGTCCATGCCCCGCGCGGCGGCGTGTTTTCGAAAAGAAGGGATTGTGGTGATCCCAGCACCTTGCGCATTCCGCGAGTTTGAATCCGCTCAAGAAGAACTCATTCCAAGTTGGAAAGCCGTCAAGGAGAATGAAAATACTCTGCATGAATCACTGGGTTTGGTTTGGTACTGGCTTCGTCGCTGGGTGTAATCGGCAGGCTCGATTCGAGGTTCATAATCAATCTTCTCCAGCAAGGGCGCACGGTGAGCGGACAAACGAACGGCTCGGCATCTCCTGAGAGGTGCGCTGGTGTCACCGCGCCCTGGAAGCGGCAGAACCGTCGTCACTCTGCGGAGCAAGATACACTTGAATTCTGCGTGCAGCGATCGAGAATGGGCCTTCCTCCACCAGTCAAGCTTCAGAGAACGGTTGCGCTCGCGGCTTTCTTCTTCGGTTGTGCCGCCAGCTGGCAGCAGAATCCAGCGTACGGTCAGACACCGCTCAACGAGCGCGTCCTCGTCGTTTACTCCAGTGACGCGGGATCCCGTGCAGTGGCTCGCCATTATATGGAACGGCGGGGGATTCCCAAGAAGAACGAATGCAGGATAGGAGCGGGTTCCGATACGGCAGTCAATGAGGACGAGTTCGAACGGCGCGTGAAGATGCCGGTTCGCAAGTGCCTCGAAACAATCGGAAAGCAGAAGATCCTGTACATCGTCTTCTCTTACCGGACGCCTTACGTACTGACACTTCGGGGACGGATCCTTGCACTCGATCAATTCGTTGCCGATATCTGGGATGAATACGGGGGCTTTCGTCCGGGCAACGAAGTCGGGCCCCACCCATATTTCGGAAGTGCCCAAAGCCAGGGGAATGCCTACTCGCCCTTCATTCCCTTCGCTACGTATCGGGACCAGCCGCACGCATTGAACATCTATTCGGTCTGGCGCTTGGATGCGACCGATGCGGATCTCGCCAAAGGCCTGGTCAACAGGGCGATGCTCGCCGAGACCAATGGTCTTCGAGGCAACGGATGTTTTGATCTCCAATATGGCGGAATTGATCAATTACCGGACACCGGTTCCGCCTCAGGCGACTGGGATATCCACAAGGCCGCCGAGCTTGCCCGGCGAGCCGGATTTCCGGTGATCGAGGATGACAAGAGTGCCGAGTTCGGAACGCCTCCCGCCCCTTTGCGCTGCGAAGGCGCGGCGCTCTACGCGGGCTGGTATAGTTTGAACCACTACAATGATGCTTTCACCTGGAATCCGGGCGCGATCGGATTTCACCTCGACAGTGCTTCAGCTATGGACCCGAGAGGCGGAACAAACTGGAGCGCCAATGCGGTGATCAAAGGTATCACTGCGACCAGCGGAGCAGTCGCCGAACCATACGTCGCTGGCCTTGCTCACCCCGACCAGTTTTTTCTTTATCTATTTCAGGGCGCAAACGTAGGCGATGCTCTCCTGCGAAGCACCCAGTGGCTGAAATGGATGATCATAAATATCGGCGATCCGCTCTACCGGCCGTTTCCGCACGGAGTTGCGCCGTTCAATTCACCTGCCCATCATGAAACATTCCTGGCATTCACGCCTCAGTCACTGATCGGGGGAGGATCGTCCTCTGGCCTTATCGGGCTCGCGAGCCCCGCCCCGCAAGGAGGAATGACGGTCTCAATCAAAAGCGATCTGCCGGACATCGTTATTGTGCCGCCCAAGATCACCATCAGTGCCGCGACAAGCGGCTCGAAGTTTCCGATCATCACCCGCGCAGTCACCAGTGAGACCGCCGTTCGCGTGTCGATTGTGATGGGGGACGCGAGCTGGTCAAACACTCTGGTCCTCTATGGAGCGTCCCGGCAGTAATCAGGTGGGTATCTGCCGGCCCCCGGCGGAATACGATCGGTGAGGTATTCCAGCAGCGATTCGGCGCTCATGACCTTTGACGTGCCAGCCCTTGTGGAAATATGCGATGACGCATTCAGATCACCAGTAAAGGTGTCTTTGTCCAGCCTCAGGGATGTTGATCTGGCTTGCCAATTTTCAGTAGCAGCTCTTTGATCCGCAGCTCCTCATTTTTTCGCGGATTATACTTCATAGCTGCTCTCAATTCTTCGATTGCCGCGGAACGGTCACCCTTTTCTTCGAGAGCCACCGCCAGATGATAGTGGTAGGTCGAGCGCTCGGGACTTTTCTGCACGATCTCGCGCAAGATGCTGATGGCTGGCTCGGTCATGTTCTTTTTTGCGTAGACCCACGCGAGGGTATCGGCGACGGCTTGCGAGTCGGGTTCCAGCTCCCGGGCGCGCTGAGCGTACCTCAAGGCTGCATCCAAGTTCCCCCCGTTTTCACAGACGACAAAAGCTAGATCGTTGAGTGCTTCTGCGCTGTTCAGGTTAGCGTCCAAGGCCGACTTATACTCTCGCGCCGCCTCCTCCTTCTGACCGCTTCGATCCAGCACGAGAGCCAGAGTGCCCAAGACCATGGCATTCCGCGGCAGGAGCTCTTTGGCTTGCCGGAGAAAGATCACCGACAAATCCGGTTTACTACTGAGCCGGTAGGTTTCACCGATGCGAAAGTAGAGATCGCCGGCCATCGGAGAATACTTGTCTATCCGCATCAAGACCGCCAGGAACTCCTGGATGGCCAATTCGTATTTGGCCGCTCGCACTGCCAGGTTACCGATGCTCAATCGATATTCCAAGCGGGCAGGGTTTTTCTTTAGTTCACCTTGCAAGAATTGGACGGCGTCATCGGCTCTGTTCTGGGCCATGTAAACTTCAGCAACCCCCAGAACGCCCCGCGAGCTTGCTGGTTCCAGTTCGGCCACCTTGCGGAGCGCCTCCTCCGCCTCTTTGAACTTTCCTTCCCTCAGACGGATCATGCCCAAATGAAAAAGCTCGTTCGCTGGATTCGGTGGCGTGGCCGCCTGCTGGCCCCAGAGCGGGTATCCGGTCACCAGGACGATGAACGCGACGCCAAAGAACAGTCCCATGGTGGCCCCAGTAGCTGATCGTGACAACGTGGTTCTGGTTAACATGTGCCTATTCGACTCTTGCCGGTGACGCTGGCGACTTGCGGCCTGACTCCTCACCGCTCAATGCGATGGTACTCTTCATTGCCGTGGCCCAGTTTTATGCCGTGAGATTACGAACGCACGAGCCAATCAATTCTGGGCCGTCAAGAAGCGACTGGGGCGGACATTTTCTACTCTGGGCGAGACGCCTGGCGAGGATGGTAAGGGAATCGGCACGTGAGCTGGGGACGTCTTCGCCGGAACCCGATAGGTTTATTCCATTGTCCCGAGAGAGTGTGCTGCGTGTTGTTGCCGTTTGCCTTGCCCGATCCACCAAGGCTCCCTCAGCCACGGTAATGGCGGCGCTTTCTCCTTTGCAGTATGACTTTAAGCCAACGGACTTTTCCAACGAGTGTCTGGCCGACCGCATCGAATATCTGGACCCGGAGACCCTCAATCGGGTGATCGCCATTCCATCCCGATCGCGTGGACCGATCGGGGCGTAAGTTGTTTTCCGGGGCCGAACCGGGCCCCCAAACCAGTGACACGATAACAATACGAGCATTCGAGTTACCAAACGACATATCGCGGAGTAGGCCGAACGTATTTCGGCCTGGTCCCGAGAAGTTCGAATGCACGACGCTTTTGGCGATACCGGATGTCGCAACTCGGGTGTTTCCCCGGTACGGATTGACATAGTGGCGTTACGGCCGTACAGCGTGCGTGACTTCCAGCTGTGTGCGGTTACCGGTTGGTATGGGATGAACCGCCGTAAGAGTGGTGAACTCGAAATCCGATAGCAGCCGATCAAGCTTTCTCCCCATCGACCCTAAGCCACCGTAAGTGCGCAGACGCGAGACCCAGCCGCGGGCCAATCGTGGCTGAGCGGTATCGAGTTCCCATGGGTGGAAATAGATGCAGGCCGGCTGCTGGTCGTGATCATTCATCCTGCGGATGCCTGCCGCGGTGTAGCGGTAGGGCAGGAGCCTCAGATATGCGCCCCCGCCGACAGGCGCCACCGTGTGCTCGGAGAGCTTCACTGTCGCAATAGGGACCTCGACGATAGGGCCTGAAGGAGTGGCAATAACGCGAGCATGACTGGCGAACCCAGGGATCCCGTAACGATCGTGCACGATCGGGTAGATGCTGGAATCATGCGAAAAGCCGCACTCGGTCAGAATCTCGAGCGCCCACAGAGAACGCTCCGTAATGGAGTAGCTCGGGGCGCGGTACACGCGCGGCACTATCCCACAGGCATCCTGAATTGCCTTAACCGCGCGACTGGTGTCTTCACGAAACTCCGCGGGCGTCAGATCGTAGACGAGCCGGTGCGCGTAGCTGTGGCAGCCGATTTCATGACCTTGGGCTGCGATCTCGCGTACCAGGCCTGGATGCTTATGCGCCACCCAACCTAGGACAAAGAAAGTCCCCTTTACGCGGTGCTGAGCGAACAGGTCCAGGACACGCCGCGTCTGCGGCTCCACCAACGATTGCAGAATATCCCATTGGCCGGCATCCACCCAAGACGCAACTTCCGTGGGATGAAAGTATTCCTCAATATCTACGCTGATGATATTTCGCAGCATGGAATTCCGCCGCTCTGGAGCCAGTATACGTTACTGACTGCCCCAGTGCGCCGGTTTCAGGAGCGCTTGATCTGCCCGAGGACTGCGACGGCGATTTCGAAGAGAATCGCGACTGTGCCGAGTACCGCTATATCGCCGATTTTCCGAATCACGTAAACCTCACTGTCAGAGGCTTGATGCACGCCGCTCGCCAACGATAAAGCCCTTGATTCTTTTAGGGTTCTTCGTCCGTAGACGGCCTTTAGGAGTCCAAAAAAACATCCAAGTTCCCACTTTTTCGGAAACAGTCCTTGCCGAGATTCAGCGTCGATTTCAAGTTTTCGGGTCGACTTTGGGAGCCAATCTAATTGTCGTTGGGGTTCATCTCTCCTGATCCTGCATATGGTTCTTGGCTACGGCTGCCGCTCGAAATCTAGAGCTGTGCATGGAACATCGATTTACGCCAAAACTCTGTCAAGAATTCGATCCAGGACATTTCCGATCGTAATTTAACTGTTTGACCCCTATAGAGATTCGGTAGTATACTGATCTTGGACCGAATCAGTCGTATATCCAATGCTCAAGCTGACCAAAAAGGCGGACTACGGCTTAATTGCCCTTAAGCATCTGGCGATGTCGGGCCAGCAGGGTGGAACGGCGAGCGCCAAGGAAATCGCCGACGCCTACGGCATTCCGCTGCCCTTGCTAGCCAAGATCTTGCAGAAGCTCACTAAGACGGGTCTGCTGGTGTCGGCGACGGGATCGAGCGGCGGATATAAACTGGCCCGGCAGCCGCAAAAGATCAGCGCGCTGGAAGTGATTCACGCGATCGACGGACCGATTATTTTGACCGCCTGCTTTACTCAGCACGGCCGGTGTGATCAATCGGAAAAATGCACGGTGCGCGAGCCGCTGCGCAAAGTTCATGAGGCGATTATCGACCTCCTCAATCGGATCACCATTTCGGATATGGCGGGCGATGGAAGTTTGTGCGGCCCGGAGAGCGGCGGAAAGACGCCGTTCCTGGCGGACCGCTTGGAAGCTTTACACGTTCTATGAGGGAAGTTCATGAAGACGCCAATTTATTTTGATAATCACGCTACGACGCCGACCGACCCGCGAGTCGTCGACGCCATGCTGCCATACTTCACGCAGAAATTCGGCAACGCCGCCAGCCGCAACCACAGTTTCGGGTGGGAAGCGGAGAAAGCGGTCGACAACGCGCGCAAACAGATCGCGGAACTGATCGGCGCTACCACAAAGGAAATTGTTTTCACCAGCGGCGCGACCGAATCCGACAACCTGGCGATCAAGGGCGTGGCCGAGATGTACGCCGAAAAGGGCAACCACATCATCACCGCCGCGACTGAGCACAAAGCGGTGCTCGATACCTGCAAGAAGCTCGAGAAGCACGGGTACCGCGTGACGTATCTGCCCGTGAAAGCCGACGGCATAGTGGATTTGGACATGCTGCGCGAAGCGATCACGGACAAGACCATCCTGATCACGCTCATGTACGCCAATAACGAAATCGGCGTGATTCAACCGGTGAAGGAGATCGGCAAGATCGCGCATGAAAAGGGCGTGCTCTTCCACACGGATGGCGTGCAGGCCGTGGGCAAGGTTCCGGTGAATGTGATCCAGGACAACATCGACCTCATGTCCATGAGCGCGCACAAGATTTACGGACCGAAGGGCGTCGGGGCTCTCTATGTCCGGCGGAAGAGCCCGCGTGTGCAAATCACGGCGCAGATGGATGGTGGCGGGCACGAACGCGGCATGCGTTCGGGAACGCTGAACGTGCCGGGCATTGTGGGGATGGGTGAAGCGTGCGGCATCTGTCACCGGGAAATGCCCGAGGAATCGAAGCGCTTGCGACATCTGCGCGACAAGCTGCGGAGTACGTTCGAGCGTGAGTTGGACGAAGTGTTCATCAACGGCTCGATGGAGCACAGGCTGCCACACAACCTGAATATGAGCTTCGCTTATGTGGAAGGCGAATCGCTTTTGATGGGCATCAACGATGTGGCGGTTTCGAGCGGGTCGGCCTGCACTTCGGCGACACTCGAGCCGAGTTACGTGCTGAAGGCCCTGGGCGTGGGCGACGATCTGGCGCACACTTCCATCCGTTTCGGCCTGGGTCGATTCAACACCGAGGAGGAAGTGGATTATGTAGCGGGGCGCGTCATTGAAGTGGTGCGTAAACTGCGTGAGCTTTCGCCGCTCTACGAGATGGCGAAAGAGGGCGTGGATTTCAGCAAAGTGCAGTGGGCCGCTGACTAAGCGCCCGCGATAAAATATTAAGAGGGAGACGCAATGGCTTATTCGGATAAAGTTCTAGATCATTACAATCATCCGCGCAACGTGGGTTCGATGGACAAGAGCAGTCCCAATGTGGGCACGGGTATGGTGGGAGCGCCGGAGTGCGGCGACGTGATGAAACTACAAGTGCAGGTGGACGAAGCCACGGGCATTATCTCCGACGCCAAGTTCAAGACCTTCGGGTGCGGCAGCGCGATTGCCAGCTCTTCGCTGGCTACGGAATGGCTGAAGGGCAAGACGGTCGACGAGGCGCTGGCCATCAAGAACACGGACATCGTCAACGAGCTGAGTCTGCCGCCGGTGAAGATTCACTGCTCGGTGCTGGCGGAAGATGCGATCAAGGCCGCCATCGGCGACTACAAGAGGAAGCAGGAACAGCGGAAGACGGTGGAAGCGCAGGCCTAAATGCCCGAAACGGACCAGGTCGTACAGTTGTCGCCGCCGCAACACCCCTCGGCGAAGTCTGAACCGGTGATCCATGTCACGCCCAAAGCGATTGACAAAATCAGGCAGGCCTTCGCCAAGCAAGGCGTTGAGGGCGTGCTGCGCCTGGGCGTGCTGGGAGGCGGCTGTTCGGGTTTGAGCTACCAGTTCAAGTTCGATTCGAAACAGCGGCCCACCGACAAGGTGTATGAGTTCGACGGTGTGAAAGTGGTGGTCGATCCCAAGAGCCTGCTTTATCTACACGGGATGACGCTTGATTACAAAGAATCGCTGATGCAATCGGGCTTCGTGTTCGAGAATCCCAACGCGCAGAAGGCCTGCGGCTGCGGCACTTCGTTCTCGGCGTAAACGCAGTTGAACGCCGAGACGCGGAGAATTGCGTCCATGAATCCGCTTCCGAAAAATTATTACGATTTCTTTGGGCTGGAGCACCGGCTGGATCTGGATTTACGCGATCTGGAGAAGCGGTTCTATGCACTGAGCCGGGAACATCATCCGGATCGGTTTTCGCTTAAGAGCCGCGAGGAGCAGCAGCGGGCGCTCGATGCCACGGCGATTCTCAACGATGGGTACCGGACGTTGCGAGATCCTTTGGCGCGGGCCGAGTACCTGCTCAAAGAGAACGGATTCGACATCGGAGAGCACGGCTCGAAGAGTGTTCCGCCGGAATTGCTGGAGGAAGTTTTCGAATTGAATATGGCACTCGAGGAACTGCGCGGCGGGGACGAGTCGGCTCGGCAGTCGCTCGAAGACGCGCGGAACAAGTTTACCGGCATGCGGGATGCCATCGATCGGGAGCTGGCGGAGAGGTTTCAAGAGTACGACGGGTCGCCAGCGCGGGACGTGCTGGAGGCGATTCGCGGAATCCTGAACCGGCGGCGGTACATCCGGAATCTGGTTAATGAAGTGGAAAAAGAGCTGGCTGGAACCACGGCATGACGCCTCTCGAGATTGATTTCGGCAAGCAGGAACGGGTGGTGGGCATCGATCTCGGCACCACGAATAGCCTGGTCGCGTACATGGATACGGCGGGCCACCCGAGCGTGATCCCTGGGGAAGACAGCGACAAACTGGTCCCAAGTGTGGTCACACTGACGCCGAACGGCGAGATCGTGGTGGGCAACCGGGCACGCGCCGCTCTGATCGATGAGCCAGACCGCACGGTCTACTCCATCAAG
>DATLVQ010000207.1:0-10516 GCA_035577325.1 Bryobacteraceae bacterium
AAGCGAGAAATGCGGTATTTCGATCTCTTTGTCGCGAACGCCAAGTTTCACACTCTCTCGAGCAGACTCTTGCTCCGCTAAAGGACCGTTGGCCGCGGCAATAAGTGCATGAGTCTTGTGCAAAATAGTATCGAGAACAGCTGCCGCCAATTTCAGAGGAGGCAGATCACGGTTGCGCGAGAATTCCGCGTCTTTAGCGGATAACGTCATCGTCGCAAGCGACAGACATACTCCGCAAAGAATGGGTAAACGCATGACGCAGCCAGCTAAAAAGACTTAACCAAGGAAGGCTATTCCCGGTACAGCCGTAGGTATTATCTTATGTCTCTCCTTCTTGTGCGCATCGCTATCACCGCCACAGCAAAACCAAGGAGAATCAGTAAGGGGTAGAGAATTGCTGGTTGCGGCAGTGTTCGTTTAGCTGTCGGAGGTTTTGGCCGGTTCGCGAACTCAATCGGAATCTTGACCTGCGAGCCTGTGCCCGGCTGGAAACGCCACTGCGAATAAGCTTCGAGCGCAGCGCCATCGAGGAGTTTGCTCCCGGTGCTCTGCAGCATCCGCGCTCCAGTGACCTTCCCCGTCTGCTGATCGATCGTAACCAGAACCGTGCCTTTTCCTGTGAGCCCCTGTTTCGCCCATTCAGATCGATACACAGGCTTGAGCGTATAGATCGCCTTAGGTGGCGCTTGTTGGCCTGCCGCCGGACTTGCAGTTTGCGCCTGCAACGAAGAGATAAACGGAAGCGCGACAACAAGAACGACGGCGAACCCGCGTATCAATTTTCTTCGCGAAATTCTGCTCGCGTTGCCAACCAGACCGAGTGCTGCCTTGCGCACTTGCGGGTCTGACATTCGATAGACGCTTCGATCGAGCAAGTAATGAATAAATCCGGTCGCGAATCCCAGAGCTAGCAGCGCAGGTACCCACGTCGAGGTCCGCAATTGTGTCGCAAACGCGCCGAATATGCGATCTCCGTAGTAGGTCCCTGTTTCCCGGTTTGCTTCCACCTCGAAGAGTGGCAACAAAACTACGGACAGCGCCATAAAAAAGAGCACGACCGCCCACGGCCGAATATTCAGCCTGTGCAGAAATCCACGCACGATGCCGCTGGTTGGACTTGGCTCTGCGCACGGTGTCTGCGAGCCCAGCCCTGTGGCGAGAATCCAGTGCTGCGACGTCCAGATCACAAGAAAGAGAAACAAACTTCGAGGACGAAGAGCGAGTCCAACCATCACCGCGATTCCAACAATGTACAATACACGTGGCAACGACCATCGTGGCGCGCGCAACTCCGCGAACAGCATGGCGGCCGTCGCGATAAGCAGCATTAGCATTCCGCCGCTGCGGATTCCATCCTGCGCCGACACAATCCACGCGGCGAACGACCAGCGATCGATCCACTGGTCTTGATAAGCAACGGATCCGGCAAGGATGTCTGCTACAAAAACGAGCACGCCGCCTACAGTGAGCGCAAAGAAACGATCCAAGCGCCTGGTTTGAATGCAGCCGCCACGCTCGGCGCGCGCACGGTAGAGTGAAAGAGCACCAAAATGCTGCGACGCGAAATGGTATGTCACCCACGCATAATCGACAATCGCGAGTCCAATCAATCGCTCCTCGCGCGTCCATGGCAGCGTTGAGTCGCCAGGCAGAAATATGGCAAAGCACGCTGCTGTTATTGCAAGCGGGAGCACGACGAACCGAACCGGCTGTGCGCGAAGGAGCGGTCGATACGCTTCGGTGCAGTACGCGAGATAGGTGCTGGATAACCGGTGACCAATCCAAAAGAGCGCGGTTAGACCGAAGTAAAGTACATCGAGTGGACTCGTCTCCGGGTTGGAATACCCATGGGAGAGCCAGAGGATGATTGGCGCGAGCCAAAGCGCGCTGAGCATCCAGAACCCGTCCCAGAGCGGTCCGCGCACCCACAGCGACGAAGATTTCCGCTCCCAAGACACTGCCGTTCCGCTCTCAAATACGGCAGCGGGCGAGGCAAGCTCGGTCATTCGAGCAACTGAGTGCGCCGTTAACGGCGCACTTAAATTTACGTATTATGCAAACGCCTTATCACTGGAGTTGCATGTTGAGGCCACCGCCAGTCGCGTTGACAGCAAGGCCCTGTTGCGTGGAGGAAAGGCGGATTATCACACCGGCCTGATTTGACATGATGGTGCCAGTTTTCCCAGCGCCAAGAGTCACGCCCCGCGTCCCACCGCCACCGACGTCATAATGACCGTTGAAATCTTGAAGATGCTTCAGGTTGAAAACCTCTCCAGAAGCGGAAGAGCTGGTCACTCCGACCCTGCCTACTGCGAATCCGCTTACCTTAAACGGATGGTTTTTTCCCCTATAAGTGAGCGTCCCTGACCCCGAGCTGCGACCGATTCCAAGATGGACACCACCTATGCTCATCCGCAAAGTTGCGTCTGGCCCGGAGTGTTGAGTAGCCGCCTGGGTGAAGCCCGTCATCACTGCGACAACGAGCGATAGAATTGCGATTTTCTTGACATTATTCATATGAATTTCTTCCATTAATTTGCTGAAACTATCATTTATATCCGACGGTTCTATTGGACGAAAGTCCTATATTGCCTAATCGATAGGTTCTCCTATACTTGCAGGCAACGGTTTGAAAAGCAGAAAAATTATGAAATCACAAAGCTGCAAACTATTTCATGTCGTGAGCGCCATCATTGGTCTCGCGTTGCTCACCTCGGGCTCTAACGCATTCGCGCAGCAGGCCCAATCGCAAGTTATGACGACGACGAGCGAGACTCCGAAGATTCCGAGTGATCAATTAGATTCTTTGGTTGCGCCGATCGCTCTTTATCCCGACCCGCTCCTGGCCCAAACTCTCGCCGCTTCCACTTATCCCCTGGAGCTCATCCAGCTTCAGCAGTGGATGCAGAATAACAAAAATCTGAAGGGCAAGGCGCTGGCTGATGCGGTGGCCAAACAACCATGGGACCCCAGCGTGCAATCGATGGCCGGTGTGCCAGACGCTCTGCAACGCATGACAGGCAACATCCAGTGGACCACCGACCTCGGAAACGCCTTTCTCGCGCAGCAGCAGGATGTGATGGATGCAGTCCAGCGCATGCGGGCTAAAGCGCAAAGCAAAGGAACCCTGAAGACGAGCGAGCAACAGGTTGTTGAAACTAAGCCGGTCGAGGGCGGAAAAGAAGTCATCGTTATCGAGCAATCAAGTCCGGACGTAGTTTACGTCCCTTCTTATGACCCGGAGGTGGTCTATGGCCCGCCAGCCTATCCTTATTACCCCTATACCTACCCGGGATATCTGCCGGGTATGGGACTGGCCTTTGGTGCTGGCATCATTGCGGGAGGCATATGGGGAAACTGGGGCGATTGTGACTGGAACCACGGCGGCGACATCAACATTAACAACAACAACAATTTCAACCGAAACAACATCAACCGCGGCCAGGGCGGCAGCGGTAAGTGGCAACACAATCCGCAACATCGCGGCAATGCGCCTTATGGCGATCGCGGAACTGCCGGTAAATTCGGCGGACGTGGCCCGGGCGGCGCCGGTCGTCCCGGTGGTGCGGGCGGCGTTGGCGGTGTCGGAAGACCCGGTGGAGCCGGCGGTGCGGGCGGCGTTGGTGGTGTCGGAAGACCCGGCGGTGCCGGTGGCGCTGGTCGTCCTGGTGGAGGCGGTGCTGCTGCGAGGCCATCCACGCGCCCAGCTGGCGGTAGCGCCAAGAACCAAATCGGTACCCGCAGCGCATCGTCCCGACCTAGTTCCGCTTCTCGGGGCGGGGGAGGATTTGGCGGAGGCGGCAGCGGAAACTACGCTCGTGCCAGCAGCAGCAGAGGCGGTCATAGCATGGGAGGAGGCGGATACAGTGGAGGCCGCGGTGGTGGAGGAGGATTTCACGGTGGCGGCGGTCGCGGTGGCGGAGGAGGAGGCCGCGGCGGCGGGGGGGGACGCCGAAGATAAACGAACTGTCGATGAGGAAAAACAAATGAAATCAAAAACAAATATTATGACTTCGTCGAAAATTTCTCTGGTCGCTTCTGCGATTCTTATTTCTTGTTTGTTAAGCCTCACGGTGCAGGCTGCGCCACCGGCCAAAACGGATGCGCCTGGGACATCTCAGCCAAAGCAAAAGGCGTTCGACACACCGAAGCAGGCGATCGATAGCCTCGTTCAAGCAGCGGAGACTTTCGATGTAGCCGCGCTGAAGGAGATTCTGGGGCCAGATAGCACCGACCTCGTCACTTCAGAAGACCCTGTGATGGATAAGAATCGGGCGGCTGCGTTTGTCGCTAAGACGAAAGAAAAGAACTCTGTCAATGTCGATCCAAAAACGCCGAATCAGGCAATCGTGTCGGTGGGTAACGACGATTTTCCGCTTCCAATTCCAATCGTGAAGCGCAAAGGGAAGTGGTACTTTGATACAAAAACTGGACGCGAGGAAATTTTGAATCGGCGCATCGGCGCGAACGAACTTAACGCCATTCAGATTTGTCGTGGTTTCGTCGAGGCACAACACGAGTATGCCCAGGAAAAGCGCGATGATTCGAAGGTAAACCAGTACGCGCAGCATATCCTCAGCACGCCCGGGAAACACGATGGTCTCGCGTGGAAGAATCAGGACGGCACCTGGGGAGGTCCTGTCGGAGAGGAAGCCGCCAAAGCGCTGGAGGAAGGTTATTCAGAGAAGCGAGGTCAACCTTATCACGGTTATTACTTTAAGGTGCTAAAAGGACAAGGACCTGCGGCCCCGATGGGAGAGATGGACTTCGTGATTGGCGGGGCGATGATCGGCGGATTCGCCCTCTCCGCTGCGCCCGCTGAGTACCGGGTAACCGGAGTGAAGACGTTCATCGTCGGCCCCGACGGAATCGTCTACGAGAAGGATCTCGGGCCCGATACGCTGAAGACGTTTCAAAGTATGGACCGGTACAATCCGGATAAAACCTGGAAAGTAACCGAGGACGACGTGGAAGATGACTCACAAGATTAGGGACCCGAATCGGAAAAATGTTACCTACTCCACGAAGCCACGAAGTCGGGTAAGAGTCACCTCGATTTCAGCGCGCGCTGAATTCACGCCTTCGACGCGTCGAAGGCGACGGCTTTAACTTCAGCGCGAGTTTGAATCCTGAACATGGTCGGTGTTCGGAGTTCAGCGTTCGGCGTTTCTCACTGCCGATAAGACCAAAGTCCCATTGCTGACATGTCTTGCTTTTTTCAAGCTTTATCGCTTAACAAATTAACCTATGAACAAGTATATTGCTGAATTCATCGGAACCTTCTTCCTTGTCCTGACAATTGGCTGCACAGGAATTGGCGCAGGCGCGGGCGTCATCGCGCCGCTGGCGATCGGCGCGGCGCTCATGGTGATGGTTTTCGCCGGCGGCCATATCTCCGGAGCCCATTATAATCCGGCGGTAACAGTCGGCGTCTTCATTCGGGGTAAGGTGAATGGAGCCGACGTGGTGCCTTACATTGTGGCACAGCTCGCCGGCGCCGCGGTCGCTGCTATGCTCGTAATCAAATTCCTTCGGGCCGGTGTCGCCGTCACTCCGATCACCCCGCATGCTGGCCCGGCGCTGCTTGCGGAATTTCTTTTCACGTTCGCGCTCGTCTACGTCGTGTTGAACGCGGCCACGGCGGAAGGCACTTCAGGCAATTCATTTTATGGCCTGGCCATCGGTATGACGGTGATGACTGGGGCGTTCGCCGTCGGCGACATTTCGGGCGGAGCATTTAATCCCGCGGTCGCTCTCGGCATTTGCGTTCTCGGTATTTCCAGCTGGACAAATATCTGGATTTATCTGCTGGCCGACTTCGCGGCTGCTGTTGTAGCAGCCCTGATTTTCCAGTTGATTAATCCGCCGATGCAAACCACCCCGATCGCAACAGACGAGCCGCCCTACGAAACTCCGAGGTAACTTTCGCCGTCAGCAAGTAGAGTGCGAGGGCGTAAGCCGAAGGGACACGCCGCGCCTGTGACTGCGTGAAGGGAACGGTTTTGTTAGCTCGCATTCCAAAAAATTAAGGCCTCGCTGTTTTCGACCTGATCATGGATACAACTCACACCAGACTCGAGCGAGCTATCAGCGGAATTGTGTTAGTGCTGCTACTGATTGCCTGCCTGTTGGTGTTGCGGCCGTTCGCATCTGCATTGTTATGGGCGGTAGTGTTGTGTTTCTCAAGTTGGCCGCTTTATAGCCGTGTGCTCAGGCTGGTCGGAGGCCGACGCACGCTGGCTGCGCTGGCAATGACACTTGGAATGATTCTCGTCATTCTGTTGCCATTCGTCATCATTGGCGCGGCTGTATCAGACGATGTTCGAGACTTGACCATAGCGGTGCGGGGTTGGATTGACACCGGTCCGCCGGCGCCCCCTGATTGGCTAGGCAGGATACCGTTCGTTGGCTCGCGTGCGGTCGAATATTGGCAGACGCTGGCAACAGACAGCACCAAATTGGCGGCCGAAGCCAAGCGTTTCATCGCGCCGGCGAGCGCATTTTTGCTGATGATCGGCAAAATGTTAGTCGGTGGGTTGCTGGAACTGACGTTGAGCATCCTCATCGCCTTCTTCTTATTTCGAGACGGAGAATCGGCGGCCGAAAGGTTCGTCATCATGGTAGAACGGGTCGCCGACGCGCGGGGTCGGCGTTTGCTTGGTCTCGCTGGCGACACGGTCCGCGGTGTCGTGTATGGCATTCTGGGAACGGCGTTGGTGCAGGCGGTCATGGCAGGGATTGGTTACCTGATTGCGGGTGTCCCGGGCGCCGGAATGTTGGCACTGTTGACATTTTTTTTGTCGGTAGTGCCAATCGGCCCACCACTCATCTGGGTGCCTGCTGCGCTCTGGTTATTTCATGAGGGATCGACCGGCTGGGCGGTGTTCATGTTGGTGTGGGGCATCGGCGTG
Source organism: Bryobacteraceae bacterium (assembly GCA_035577325.1). Classification (GTDB taxonomy): domain Bacteria; phylum Acidobacteriota; class Terriglobia; order Bryobacterales; family Bryobacteraceae; genus QHXW01. Next base: position 6,912 of record DATLVQ010000207.1, read on the forward strand.
AGCAGCGTGGACAATGTGGTCAAACCCTGGCTGATCAGTCAGGGTAGCGATATGCCATTCCTATTGATTTTCTTCGGTGTTCTCGGCGGTGCCTTAGCGTTCGGCTTTATTGGTGTGTTTCTCGGTCCGACCTTGCTCGCCGTTGGCTATCGCGTCATTACAGAATGGGCCGCCGGCGCAGCGGCAATCACTGCGGAAGAAACGTAAATTTTTAGGCAATGTTCTGGTCCAATGACGACTCATTGCCGCGTCTACCCGGGAGCTAAGGATTATGACGAAAATCTTCTTGCGAACCATTGATCCATTTTGCACCGCTTGGGCTGCGTATTACGGCTCCCAAGTTCAGCACCTTCATCGAATACCACTACCTCTGTGCCTGCGATTACCTGCCACGCAAAATCCGCGTGATTTTTCCCTCCGCCAGTGCTAAACGTTCCGCGCGGGGTAGTGACGTCAACACCTGCAGATTCGGCGTAGTAAACGCCGAGCCCGCCCCCGGTGGCTAACATTAAAGCCAACGAATGATCCACAGTGGCAATCTGTTGGTCCGCAGACTGCATGGGGCGGAAACCTCGACAAGACTTGGAAGCGAGTCCCCGGTTCGGAGAAGATAGGACTAAAGTCCTATTTCCGCGGCAACGCACATGTGCGACAAACTTAGGTGATGTTGGATGGAATAATGCGACTCGCAAAGAAAGGCGGAAATTTATGAACTCACGAGACCCTCGATCCGGATTTCCCAGACAAGCACTTCACGGCGTGATCGCCATTATATGCTTGGCATCGCTCCCATGGAGTTCTCCTCTGGTCCTGGCGCAGGAGACGCCGCAGGCCCAATCGCAGGAAATGACGACGACCGAGGAAGCTCCGAAGCTTCCTAACGACCAATTGGATTCTTTGGTGGCGCCGATTGCCCTTTATGCCGACCCACTCCTCGCCCAGACATTGGCTGCTTCTACCTATCCGTTGGAGATCATCCAGCTTCAGCAATGGTTGGAGAAGAACAAGAACCTGAAGGACAAAGCCCTGGCTGATGCGGTGGCAAAGGAACCTTGGGACGCGAGCGTCCAGGCAATGGCGGCTTTTCCGGATGTAGTCCAGCGGCTAGCCGGCAATGTCCAATGGACGACAGACCTGGGCAACGCATTCCTGGCCCAGCAGGCGGACGTGATGGACGCAATCCAGCGCATGCGCGCAAAGGCCCAGGGGACGGGAAATTTAAAAACCAGCGCGGAACAGAAAGTGGAGACCCAGACAGTCGAGGGAGGCAAGCAAGTGATCGTGGTTGAGCAAGCCAACCCCGAGACGGTTTACGTTCCCTCCTACGATCCGGCGGTGGTCTATGGGGAGCCTGCCTATCCTTATCCATCATATTCCTACCCGGGCTACGTACCGGGTATGGCCCTTTCACTCGGAACCGGTCTCGCATTGGGAGCCGCGTGGGGCGGGGGCTGGGGCTACGGTTGCGGGTGGGACGGGGACGAGATCAACATCAATAACAACAATAAGTACGTAAACAATTACAACAAGACCAACAAAAACGTTAACCAGAACAACAAGTGGGGACACAATCCGCAACACCGCGGAGGCACCCCCTACGCGAACAAGCAGACGGCCAACAAATATGGAGGAACAGCTCGCGGTGAGGCCAGGCAACCGACAGCTGGAGCCGGGACTCGGTCCGCCGGTGGCGGTGCTGGAAAACCCGGCGGACCGGGCGGTGCGGGTGGCGTTGGTGGTGCTGGAAAGCCGGGTGGTCCCGGCGGCGCGGGTGGCGTTGGCGGCGCTGGAAAAGCCGGTGGTCCGGGCGGTGCAGGTGGCGCTGGCGGTACTGGAAAAGCCGGTGGTCCGGGCGGTGCAGGTGGCGTTGGCGGTGCTGGAAAACCCGGTGGTGCCGGCGGCACTGGTAAGGCAAGCACTGGCGGCGCTGGTAAGGCAACTGGTGGTGGCGCTGGTAAGGCAAGTGGGGGCGGCGGAAAAGGAGGCTCAGACAAGGTCGGCGGCCATAAGCCGTCGGCGGGCGGCGGCGGTGGGGCCTTCGCTGGCGGGAGTGGGGGCTCTGCTAAAGCCGCGAGCAGCCGGGGCGGCAGTAGCATGAAAGGTGGCGGTGGTCACGGTGGTGGTGGCGGCCGCGGCGGCGGTGGTGGAGGACGCGGTAGATGAGCAAACAGTTGATAGAGGAAGATCCAATGAAAAGAAAATTAAAGATCACGACTTCGTCGAAAATTCTCGCTTCTGCGATCCTTATGTCGGGCTTCGTAGCGCTCACCTTGCATTCAGCGCCAGCGGCCAAAACAGATGCGGCCGCGACACCGCAGGTAAAACAAAAAGAATTCGATACACCGCAACAGGCGGCGGATTCCCTTATTCAAGTAGCGGCGAATTTCGATGTCGCCGCCGCAAAGGAAATTCTGGGCCCGGACAGCGAGGATATTGTCAGTTCGGAAGATCCGGTCGGGGACAAAAATCGGGCGGTCGCATTTGCTGCGAAGGCGAAAGAGAAAAATTCAGTTGCCACGGATGCGAAGAATCCGAACCGCGCTATTCTCACGGTGGGAAAAGACGACTTTCCTTTTCCGATTCCGATCGTGAAGCATAAGGGCAAGTGGTCCTTCGATACCAAGGCCGGCCGTCAAGAAATTCTGAATCGGCGTGTCGGTGCCAATGAACTGGACGCGATAGCCATTTGCCGTGGATTTGACGAGGCACAACACGAGTATGCCCAGGAAAAGCACGATGATTCGAAGGTGAACCAGTACGCCCAGCGAATCATCAGCACGCCGGGCAAACAGGATGGCCTGGCATGGCAGAACCCAGATGGGACGTGGGCCGGCCCTGTCGGCGAGAACGTGGCCAAGGCGCTTGAGCAAGGCTACACCCAGCAAAGTCAACCTCAGCCGTATCACGGCTATTATTTCAAAGTCCTGAAAGGGCAAGGTCCGGCGGCGCCGATGGGACAAATGGACTTTGTCGTGGAAGGAGCAATGATTGGCGGGTTCGCCCTGGCGGCCGCACCGGCCCAGTATCGGGTTACGGGAGTACAGACGTTCATCGTCGGCCCTAACGGAGTCGTGTACCAAAAGGATCTCGGGCCCGATACCCTGAAGAAGTTTCAGAGCATGGACCGTTACAATCCCGACAAAACCTGGAAAGTAACTGAGGATGATGTGGAGGAGGACTCCCAAGATTAGGTGCTCGAATCGGAAGAACAAGAGTCGCCTAACGATTGGCCGGTGAGCTTAGCCGGGTGGCACTGACTCACCCCGCTTCTGCAATTGATGTTGGGCCCCAACCGTCGTCCGGGTTTTGGTTAATTGCAGTGGCCAGTTGCGTCCTTTCTGGCTGGCGCATCCCATGGTCACGCTTTGTTTCGCCGACGCGCTTCCGCTCTGCGTTTCTTCGGACTCGATCATAATGACGCAGGTGCGCTGGCTTCAGCCTTCACCAAAGAATCTTATTTTTGCGATTCGTTTGATTCCGCATGACAAAATGCCGATTCTGTAGACTTGCCGGTACCGGAAGCACTGGGTAAAGGAAGCCAAACCATCTAACCAATCGATGAAGCCAACGGCCCCTTGGCGATGCAATCGCAGCGTGTTTGCCGC
>DATLVQ010000208.1:0-2625 GCA_035577325.1 Bryobacteraceae bacterium
ATCATACGTGTTCGCAATGTACACTCGCGAAACCTTTTCGGAGTTCGACGCTACGCATCTTCAAATGTTCAACTGCGAAACTCATGGTGTTGTTGCGCAGAAACGCTTTTCACCAATTGAAGTCGCAAGAAAAGAAGTCGACTGCAAGTGTCAACACCGACTGAAAAGTTGCGACTCGAGAGGTGCGCCTTTACACTCTGTTTCTTACGCTGGAGCCTTAGCTCAATTGGTTAGAGCGCCGCCCTGTCACGGCGGAGGTTGCGGGTTCGAGCCCCGTAGGCTCCGGGGTTTTTGTATTACATTAATTCGCTCGGATCGCACTGGTTCGTTAGGCAAAGACAGGGGTTTGCACTAAATCCGACCAGAATAATTCGCATAGGGCGCTCGGCCGCCAACTACGATGACGAATCTTCGAGCGATACGGAAGAACTACTACCCGCCGCGTTTTGTCAGATCGGCTTGGTATCTGTTGATTAGGTCGTCATGGTCTGGCGTTCGAGCGTTTTCTTTTCTTCGGGACCGGAGGCGTTGCGCAGCTCGCGGCCGCGGGCATCAACCTGCTCACAATCGATAGCCGCGGACACGGCGAGAGCGGCGGCAGTGAAGGTGGGCGGAAAAGCCGGCCGCCTGATCAACACGCTTTGGCGGGAAATCCTGCGTGAGGGTTTGCAACATGAACCAGCGGAGCCAGCGGTCGGACTTCGAAGCGCTCGTCCAAGCCTGTGAGGAGTTAGGTGTCGAACACGAAGCTCGGACGGTCCCAAAGCCGTTCAGCACGTGAAGATCCGCAGCGCAGCACGACGATGATGATGGGGACCGGACAGGAGCTCCTAAAGCGTTCTCCCGACGAATAACAGAATCGTGCGTAGATGGTATTATTATCGTGATAATAATGAACTTGTGGAACTGTCGGTTCTCCGTCACAAGAGAAAATGATTAAGACTATTATCTTATCCATGTGTCTCGCAGCTTCCTCACTTTCGCTTGATGCACGTGCCCAGGATACACTTACCCGGGATGCACTTGCCCAGAATGACCGCCAGTATACTGACGGCCCGGTCACTGAGGTGAACTACCTACAAGTTGAGTACGGGCATTTTCCAGAGTACATCGCTTGGCTAAATTCGACATGGAAGCCGACCATGGAAGCCATGAAGAAAGCTGGGCTAATTATCGATTACAAGGTCTTCCAGGCCAGTCCAAAATCACCGGATCAGCCCAATATATTTTTATATCTCACTTTTAAAAACATGGCGGCTTATGGTGGGAACATCGGCGATAAAGGCATCGAGCAAGAATATGTGGCCAGGAAGGTAATCGGTAGCACCGAGTTTCAGAACAAGAAAAGAGTGGAACGGAGTGCGTACAGAAAAGTTCTGGGCATTGAATTGATTCGTGAAATTATTTTAAAATGAAATTGTTATACGTGTTGAAAGAGCGATCGATCCGATAGAGCCGAACGGGAATCAGATTGCTGGGGCCCGAAGGGGACCGGCCGGCGCCTTCAAGGGCAAGCTCATAGTCGGCAAACGTGCGGTCGGGTGTTTGTTTGTAAGCGACGCGTCGTATTTGACCGCCGGCCAGATCAGCGCGTTCTGCGATCCGCCGGATTGGTAACGATCTTCTTGGTTTACGCCAGCGACGCGCAGCATTTCGACGTCAGAAAAGCGCTTGCTTCAGGCGGAGCCTGGAAGACCCGGCTATTGGCATGGTAGCAGCGGCATTCGCAGGATATCCTCGCGATCTAGATTTGGCCGCACGCCGGTGTGATTGATATCGCGCAGGGCGAGGACATGGAATGCGGTTGCTAATTCGCGTCGAAATTCTGGCTTGTCGAGGCAGTTCGATTCGAGTCTCAGGGCAGGCCAGAATCATGACCTAACACAAGTGAATAGACGCTCGGCGACTACTTGCGCGGTCGCGCCACTCGCCGATTCGCGGGCACACCTCTTCGGTGCCTTGTCACGGGCTTCTTGGTGTCGGCAGCCTCAAACAATTGCCGAAACCCGTGTGCCAACAGATCGACGGCCTTCCCCAAGGCGCCGAGTTGCCCAACTTGGACCATCGCGACGGATCGGTGCAGGTCAAACGATGGGGGACGCAATACTTTCACGGGATCGATAGAATGATTCCTGGCAATAAAGCGAGCGGGTAGCAGCCCGACACCATAACCGGACTGAACAAACGCCAGCTGCATATGCATGTTGTGGACTTCAGCCGCAATCATTGGGGTGAAGCCGGCACGCTCCATCCGATCGATGAGGCTCGCCCGAAGAAAGCACCCGGGCGGATTGAGCACCCAGGGTGCTCGGCCCAAGCTTTTCCAATCACCGTCAACGTTGCCTGCGGCGCCTTGAACGATCTCCATGCGGTCGCTAGCGATGATATTCGTCAGAAGTGGTGGAGGCGCGGCTTTACCTTCGGGGAACAGCACGGCAGCAACGTCGAGTTCACCCGCGAGCAGCCGGTGAATTAATTCACCGGTAAGTTCGCTCGACAGCCGCACTCGGACCTTGGGGTATTTTTCAGTCAGCGCCCGAATAGGTTCGATAAGCGTCCCCTCGGCCAGGGCATGCGCGAGCCCGATGCGCAAGAGGCCGTGAGGTTCGGCGTCGGGCGACGCAA
>DATLVQ010000209.1:0-4075 GCA_035577325.1 Bryobacteraceae bacterium
GTCTTATCCGTCTGGAAAATGTCGATCCCGGCTTCAACCCCGATCACGCCGTCAGCTTCAAAGTCTTCCTGCCCGAGATTCGTTATGCCAAGAGCGAGCCCACGGTCCGCACGATTCAAGAAATAGAAAGCCGGATTCGTACCGAGCCCGGCGTCGAGACTGTCGGCACCTGCCTGGAGCTTCCCCTGCAAGGCATGGCTTGGACCGACGACGCGACCGTTGAAGGCCACGATCCGGGCGACTACGAGCGCGAGCTTCGGCACAATGTGGTCACCCCGGATTTCTTCCGCGCCACGGGAACTCGCCTGATCCGCGGCCGTTTCCCGAATGCGTTCGATACGGCGAAGAGCCCGCCGGTGACGCTGGTCAATGAATCCCTGGCGAAGAAGTATTTCCATGGCGCCGATGCAATCGGCAAGCGGATAAAATTCGGCATCGATCGGGATCCGGATCCATGGGTGACGGTGGTCGGCGTGGTCGCGGACACGAAACAGGACGGCATGGCGGCGCGCGTCGAGCCCGAGGTTTACGTGCCGCTCACGCAGTCGAATCCCTCGGATGGGCTTGAAATCGCGATCGTCATTCGCGGTTCCGCCAGTCCCGATGCGCTAGTGGCCGCCGCGCGCCGCGAAATCCACGCAATCGACAAGGACCTGGCCCTGACCGACGTTACAACACTACGCGACCTGGTCCATGATTCCGTAGGCGATCAACGGTTCCGCACATCGCTGCTCGCCGGATTCGCCGGTTGCGCCCTGTTTCTGGCGGCGCTTGGTGTGTATGGCGTGCTGGCTTACTCGGTGGCGCAACGCACGCGCGAAATCGGCGTCCGCATGGCACTTGGCGCCTCGGCAGCGCAGTTATTCAGCATGGTCTTGCGCGACGGTATGCGCCCGGTGCTTGCGGGATCGATCGTGGGTCTCGCCGGAGCCTACGCAGTCGCCGGCCTGATCCAATCGCTGCTCTTCGGCGTCGCGCCCGTCGACCCGCCCACCTACCTGCTCACTTTCGCGATTCTCGCGACTGTGGCAGTAAGCGCATGCGCCGTGCCGGCTGCCAGAGCCATCCGGGTCGATCCTCTGGTTTCATTGAGGGAGCAATAGGCCGACACGTCATCCTCGCTTCTTCTCGAACCTCCGCGTGTCGATCGTTGCTACGCCGGCCATCAAGCGCGGATCCGCAACCGGCTCCGCGACCAGCGTTCGGATCGGCACCACGCCCGCCCACACAGGCAGCGCGTAGTCCTCCTCGTCATCGATCGGCGGGCCGGTACGCACCTTGGCGGAAACCTCGGCAAGCGGCAGCGCCAGAACGCTGGTGGCCCTCAGCTCCTGTTCGGTGGGCTGCCGGACCTCTTCCCAACGCCCCGGCACGATGTGATTGGTGAACAAATGCATGGCATTCAGCTTCTCATCGTGAGCGGTCACCAAGTGCGCTTTGCCCAGCACCACCACCGACCGGTAATTCATCGAGTGATGGAACGCCGAACGCGCCAGCACGAATCCATCGACCAGGGTCACCGTAAGGCACACGTCGACGCCCTGATCGAGTGTGCGAAGCATGCGGCTGGCGGCGGAACCGTGAATGTACACCCGGTCGCCCGCACGCGCGTAGCCCGTGGGGATGACGTACGGTTGTCCCTCGACCACGAACCCGACGTGGCAGAGATAGCCTTCATCCAGAATCGCCTGAATTCGTGCTTTCTCGTAGACGCCGCGCTTGGCGAGGCGCTTTACCTCGGTTCGGCCGGTGGGTGTGTAGATATCCATGTCTTCTCCAGTGTGCCGTAGTTGACCAGCTCGACGCCCGACTCCGCCAGCGCGCGGCGCGTTTCTGGCGCTATTAATGCGGCCAACTCGTGCTCGCGGCTTTCCTTCAGACGCGTGTGCGCGCGCCGCAGTTCATCTGTTGCACGCCCCGGGTGGCACATCAGCTCCGTCGAGCCCTCAGGCAGCGCGCGGATCAGCGACACCAGTTCAGGCGTGCGGAACCTGCCGGTTATTTGGAATCCGGCAAAATGGTCCGTGGTACGGCACTGATGCCGGGCCAGCACCCGGTGAAATCGCGCGCGCTGGACGCCGAGCGAGCCGCTGATGGCCCGCTTGAACCACGGAGCTCCACCGCGTGCCGCCGTAAGCGGCAAATCAAAAGGCCGGCGCACCCAACGGATACCGAATTCCTCGGCGACGCGCGCCACGGCATCAAGCACCGGGGGCGCCAGGTGCGTGTGCTTGTGGGTGTCCAGGTGGGTTAGGGCCAGGCCGGCATCGAGAATCCGCCGCACCTGTGCCGCCAGCTCGTCATAAATATGAATGTGGCGCGAGGCGATCGCCGCCAGAAGGCGCGGAACCGTTCGCGGCAACTCTCCCCCAGGCACCGATAGCGCGCCGCCACCGATCAGCACCAGGTGCGCGCCCACGTCGAGACCAGGATTTTCGTGCGCCAGTCGGACCGCGTCTTCGAACGCATCGCCATTGGCCATCAGAGTGGTAGCTGTCAGGATGCCCTGCCGGTGCGCCTCGACGATTCCCTGGTTCACGTCGCGAGTGAAGCCGAAATCGTCGGCATTCACAACCAGTTGTTTGTGGCCGCTCAAAAGACCGTGAGTTTGATGCTCAGGAATTTCTTCGGGTTCGCGCGGAGATCCTTCACGAACTGGTGCAGTTCGCCGGTTGCGCCGTTCAGGCTGTCATACAGCTGCGGGTTCACCATGAGCTGTCCCAGCGTGCCCTGGCCGGCGTTCAGCTTATTGATGGTCGAATCCACCTTGCCCAGAAGCTGGTTGATCTTGCTGTACATAGCATCATCTTTGAGGAGCTTGCCGGCGGTGCCGCGGCCCGCCTGTAGATCGCTCAGCAGTTCGTTAAATTGCGTCGTGGTCTTGCGCAGATCGGCGTACAGCGCTTCGTCCTTGAGCAGTTTGCCCGCGGTCCCTTTACCTTGTTGGAGCTCCGCAATGATGCTGTTAAGCTTGTCGATCGATGCGCGCACATCCTGGTACAGCTCATCGTCATTGAGCAAGTGACTGATGGTCCCCTTCCCATTGCGCACCGCGCTGAGGATCTGCTGGGCGTCGGCAATGGCGGCATTCAATCGCGTATACAGCTCTTCATCCTTCAACATCTTGCCGATGTTGCCCTTACCAGCTTCCACGTCATTCAGAATCGAGTTCACCCGCCCCAGCAAGTCCTGAAATTGCGCTAACAGTCCGGCGCTCTGCGCCATGAGCTCCGGAATGTCCTGGTTGGGAACGCTGGTGATTTCGTCGCCCGGTTGCACGTGTTGCGGCGCCGTTCCCTTGGTGATGTTGATGAATTTGTCGCCGAGCAGGTTGGATGCAGAGATCCCGGCCCGCGAATCCTTCGGGATATCATTCAAATACTGGCGCCGGACGTTCATGACGATCTCGACGATGCGCCGCGGATCCTTTGAATCGGTCAGTTTCAACTGGTCCAGTTCGCCCACCAGAATTCCATTGAGCCGTACCGGAGCGCCCTCCGTCATGCCGGATGAATCATCCATGTACGTGCGCAGCACGAATGTTGGGGTGAAAAAGTTTTGCCGGCTCGTAAGCAGGAAAATCAGGGCTCCCACGATGAACATCGCCGCGAGAGCCATGATCCCGACGCGCAGTTGCGCAAAGCTTACCTTCTGCGGATTCGCCATCAGCTATCCACCGCCCTGCTTTCGGAATTTTGAGATGTATGGATCGCGCGACGCTTCGAGCTCCGCCTGCGTGCCCTCGAACACCAGCTTGCCATCGCGCAACACCATGAACCGGGTCCACGATTGGGGGCCATGCCCGTTATCGTGCACTGGGACCAATTGCGCATTGTCAGGATTGTATCGGAAATTGGCCACCAGATTCCCGTCCTGATAGCGATGGGTCACAATCAGGGTCGTGGTGTTGGCCACATCGCGCTCCTTCACAATAAGCGCCATGATGGTGTGGGCGGTGATCGGGTCGAGGCCGGCGGTCGGCGAGTCATAGAGGAGAAGGGGTGGCCCGGTGACTACCGCTCGCGCAATTGCCGCGCGCCGCCGCATGCCCCCCGAGAGCTCGCTCGGAAACCGG
>DATLVQ010000210.1:0-2607 GCA_035577325.1 Bryobacteraceae bacterium
CGGCGTTGTGCCGTAACCGCGGACACCACCCGCGGGAATCATTGCCGATCCGATTACCGACGCGCCAAGGCCTGTCGCGGCATGCCCGTTTGACCCCAGCCCTATGCCGGCCGCCGCGATCGTCGCCGAACCGGAGGTGAGGTTGACGTAGGCGGGATGCACGGCATTCTGTGCCTGCCCGAAGTAGCTGTAGGTAGACACGTCATAGACCGGAACCGAGCTCCGCGGGTTCACCGAAAAATCGATGCCGTCCGTTTCGGCCCGGGCGTGCACCGCGATCGCCGTCGCCTTGGTCATGTCGCTCGTGCCGGGATAGAACGTTCCGTCGAAGGGGCCGTCCGGGTTGACGTCATTGCCGTCCGGATCTTTGGGTGACCGAATGTTTGCGCTGGGCGGCAGCGGCTGCACGCAGATGAAGTAGGTCCCCGGGGGAATGCCGTCAATGCGGTACGTGCCGTCCGGATTGGTGAGCGCACTCACGGCCGAGCCACCGGGCGACACGGCCATGACGGATGCCATGTGCACTCCCTGGCCGCCCGCGGTGACGGTTCCCGTGATCGTTCCCGTGCGCGCCGCGAGGTTCCTCGGATAGAGCAGCGACACAGCGGCGACATCGTCGGCATCAAGCGGTCGCACGGCCGAAGTCGAGCGCGTCACCGCCGTCGACATCACGCTCGATGTGAAAGTATGCTGCAAGCCCAGCGAATGCCCCATTTCGTGCACCATCGTCATGTAGAAGGCATCCGTGTAGCTGGGACCGGGCCGCTGCGTCATGTCGCTTTTTAAGTGGATGACCGACTGCGTGATGGGAAAGAACGAACCATCGGGTCGCGTGACCATGTCGTTGGCTTGGGTAGGGCTGGTAAACGCCAGCAATCCCGGCGGAACTTCGCTGTCGAAGATCACCTCGACGCTGGGTGTCGTCTGCGCGGTTCCGTCGGCATAGACACCGCCGAAAGCCACTCGCAAGTCCGAGGTTGCCACGCCATCCCAGACGCGGGTAGCCTGCCGGACCTGCGTCAGTATGGAAGCGAAACTATCGTTTGGCGGCAACTCCTGAGGTCCCGTGGCGGAGACGAAAACGGTCAGCGTTTTGTTGGGCAGCGCCGCCAGATCGAATTTCGCCGGTACCGGCAGATAAGGCGCGGTCTTGCTTGTGTAGTGAATGAAGTGATAGTACGCGCCCGCCGACGACACCATCAGCACCCACCCCAGGATTAATCCCGCTGCCCGCCGGTACGCCCGCGCGCTCAACGCTTGGCTCCCTTGGCAAGAGTGGCGGAAACTTGCGTGGCCATGTCGGTGTAGCGCATTTGCACGCTCTGGTCCTGCACCGGAAGCCAGGTCGTGTGGTCCAGCATGGTTTCACCAAGCGCGGGGCGCGAGGCGATCCATTCGCTCGCTGTGTTTTGCGTCAGGCTGAATACGCCCTGTCCCCACCCGGTGATGTGGGTTGCGCCACTTTTTGAAGTCCAGAGAAATAGCAGATACTCCTTGCCCTGGATCAGTTTGGGCGCGCCGGGAACATCCTGGTGAAGCCCATTTGCATCGCCACCCGGCACCAGTACCTCAAGCGCAGACCCACTGCTTCCCTTCCACCGGTCCGTAACCTGAATTTTCCAATGTGTGTAGATGGACGAGCCGCGGAGGTCGGCATACGTACCCACCACCGTCGCCCTGACGATGTCAGTCGATTTCTGCGTCAGGTCGTCGAGCGACAGTTGTTCGAGCGTCGCCGCCGACAAGACGGAGAATCCGAACAGACACAGCAAGAGAGGCAGGATGCGCCGCATGCGGATTGGGAGTGCATTCCCCATGCCAGTTCTATCTCTATAATAACAGGTAGCTTATGCTATCGAAGGATAGCTTTTGTGTGTTCCCTGGACACGGCCTGGGGCAAGTTGTCCCAATCGCGAACAGCCACAACTTGGATAAACAGCCCCCAAGCAGCCGCTTATGGCCCCTCGGCCGTTTCCCCATGTCACCCCGCCGTGCGATGATCTCCTGGAGGTGCTTCCCAAGATGAAAAAGACGTTCCTGCCGCTTTCGTTTTCGCTTACTGCCATGTTGCTCCAGGCGCAAGCCCCGTCCGATCCGCTCAGCGCGGGCAACAAAGTTATCTACAACATCGTCAAGAACAACGTGGTCAAGGCCGCCGAGAAGATGCCGGAAGAGAATTACGCGTTCAAACCGACGCCCGACGTGCGCAGCTTCGGGCAGCTTGTCGGGCACGTGGCGGATGCGCAATATAGCTTTTGCTCCGCGGCACTCGGCGAAAAGAACCCTGCGCTGGGCATCGAGAAGAGCAAGACCACCAAGACCGACCTGGTGCAGGCCCTGAACACCGCGTTCGCCTATTGCGACAAGGCCTATGACGGCATGACGGATGCGCACGCCGCTGAAATCGTCAAATTCTTCGGCCGGGAGTCGGCGAAATTAACCGTGCTTTCGTTCAACAACGCTCATAATGACGAGCACTATGGCAACATGGTGACCTATATGCGCATGAAGGGTCTGGTTCCGCCGTCGAGCGAAGCCCGGAAATAGCGGGCAGAGCAGTCGGGTTAGGGGCGCTACTTAGGTTCAGCGCGCACCACCAGCAGCGGG
>DATLVQ010000211.1:0-3993 GCA_035577325.1 Bryobacteraceae bacterium
GATATGGCCGAACTACGGGAGATTGGGTAGATCTAATCCGCGTAGCTCTCTTTGGCTGATTTTTGAAATTCGTCGCAGAGTCGCTGCATGTTAGCGCAAATTCACACTCGCCCACCACCGTGAGGTTCGTGGCACAAATCGCCCGTCGTCAGTTTATGCTTCTCAGAAGCTCCCGCTCCTCGGGCGAAAAGTGGCTGTACCGACCGGTCTCGATTTCCCTCTCCCGTGCGAACGGTGGCATCTCGCGCAAGGCTCGCATCGCACTCTGCACTTCATGGCGAACCGGCGGGTTCTGTTGCGTGCTGGAGTGTGCGACTTGGTAGTTGCTCGGCGTGGTGGTTACCCGTTCAGTTGAGAGAATCGGACTACGCGACGAAAGGGCGGCGACATTACTGGTCGCGTGGTTCGTGCTTGGAGCGCTCACCGGCGGTCTCCAAGGATTTGCTGGGTTGCTCCCGGATTTTGGGCGGGGATTCGGAGGCGGAGGGTTCCCGTTGGGAGGACATGAGTATCCCGGAGGACAATCATAAGGGTAGTAGTCAGGGTCGGGAGCGGAATACGAAGGGCTGTAGCCATAGCCATACGGATATCCCCATCCCCAATACGGCCACCCAAAGCCAAAGCCAAAGCCCCATCCCCAACCCCATCCATAACCGTAGTATGGATAGCCCCAATATCCGCCGTGCCAACCGTGTCCACCGTAGTAGCTACTTCCATGGTGGCCACCATAACCGCCGTGGCCACCGTAGTAGCCACCTCCGTGGTAACCGGCGTAGGAATGTCCGCCGCTGTAGCCATAGTGACCTCCTCCGCCACCACGGAAACCTCCTGTCGCGCCACCGCGGAATCCGCCTCCACCGCCGCCGTGAAATCCTCCTCCGCCACCATGACCACCATGCTGGGCAAAAGCAGCGTGTGGCAACCAGCCAAGCACGCCAATGCCGACAATTGCGAAAAAAACTCTCAAGAATCCAGATTTCATCATTTCGGACAAGGGTGCGAGCCTTGTGGTCTCAGGGTACTGCGGTTCGCCATGCGGAACACTGGCACTCTTGACAGGGATATGGGGTCGCAACTGCGGCACGTAGGATTGGCCGCTCGCGAGGCTAACTGGCACTTGGACGTATAACGCGCTTACCGGAATCTTGAAATCTCATTTGTCCGGTAATGCGTCAGTCTATTCCGGTCAAACGCGACTCGACGTAACTCTGCCAAAGACCCGAGGTCGCCACTCCATTCTGTTACCATTCCGCTTATGGATATTTTCAGACTTGGCTCACAACTTCCAATAAAGGGCCCCTCTGAATGGTTTGCGGGCACGGTTCGAATCGACCCGCTGTTCCAGGCACCCGACCCAGCATTTGTTCAATGCGCGAGTGTAACTTTTGAGCCGGGCGCAAGGACTGCATGGCATATGCATCCGCTCGGCCAGACTCTCATCGTCACAGTGGGCCTCGGTTGGGTTCAGCGCGAAGGCGGACCTATCGAAGAAATCCGTCCCGGCGACGTAGTCTGGTTTCCGCCTGGCGAAAAACATTGGCATGGGGCCACGCCGACCACAGCTTTGACTCACATCGCTATTCAAGAAAAGAAGGACGGCAAGGTGGTCGACTGGATGGAAAAAGTCAGCGATGAACAATACCGTAAATGAGAATGAGACGCCGCGGACAAGTTCTTTCCCAAATCCTTGCCACGGAAGTCACTTCCGTCCTAACAGAATCGGTTCGGTTTCTATGAGCTTCAGAGATTTAACCATGCCCCGAGTCTCAGCTTTGTACTTCTTGAAGTGTGGCGCTTGCAGATGTGATTCGTATGCCGCCTCATCTTTGTATGTCTCGAAGATTCTGACCTGATTCGGCTGACCCTTCACAGAAACCGCATATAGAGTTAGCACTCCCGGTTCGACTCGTATCGAAGTCTCGACCTCTTCCTTCAGTGCATTCCTATAAGCTTCAACCTGACGAGCATCAATCTCCAGCTCTGCAATTCGAACTAAAGGTGTTTCCATCGTTCTAGCGCCTGCCGCGGTCAATCTTCCAAGAACTGCTGTACTGACTAAAGCCGATAGAAGAATTGCAAGACCTCTCTTCATGTGCCACCCCTAACTCTTCTCCAGCCAGTCGGCCAGAGCGTTCCGGAAGTATGGCAATTTGCTTCGGAATTTGTCACCAAGTTGCTGAGTCCCGATTAATGCGGCATCAATCGGACTCGTGATTGCATAACAATGTCGGCTGTGTGGGTTGGTTGATGACCGCAGAAGAGTCGGCTCCTTGACCCGAGTAGACTGTCATTTAGGGCCGCCGGCCCGCGAAACCTAATGAAAGTTACTCCGAGATAAGATTGGAACGGCCGGAGCGGCGAGGTCGAAACCACATTGGAGAAATCGAGGCTGATAGACTGTCTGATCCGGAGCGTGCGTGATTGAGCGAATAATTGGGCATCGTTGCTCTTTCCTGAACGAGCTGCGATAGCCTGCGACCCTGGTTAATGCAACTTACGGCATGCTCTCCGTTCCCGCCAGGAGAAAAGCCTATGTCCTACCGTATAGCGGGAATCGATGTTCACAAGAAGATGCTGGCCGTAGTTGTGTCGGACGTCGAAGTCGAAGATGAGTACCGGTTCGAGCGGCGGATGTTCGGTAGCAACCCAGAGCAGCTGCGCTCACTGACAGTATGGCTCGTTGAGCAAGAGGTCGAGGAAGTAGTCATGGAGTCGACGGCCCAATACTGGAAACCCGTGTGGGAAGCACTGGAGCGGTACTGGAAACCAATACGCCAGAATCGAGAAGGCGCAAGCCAGAAGTCGGGATCGTTGCATCTGGCGCAGGCGCAATCCAATCGCGGGCGACGGGGACGCAAGAGGGATTTCCCCGACGCCGAACGTCTGGTGAAGCGGTTAGTGGCTCGGGAATTGACTCTGAGCTTTGTGCCCGATGCCGAGCAGCGTCTGTGGCGGACGGTGACGCGGAGAAAGTATCAGTTGACGCGGGATCACGTGCGACTACAGAACCAATTGGAATCTCTTCTGGAAGAGGCCCACATTAAGTTGTCCAGCCTAGTCTCGAATTTGCTCGGTGCCAGTGCTCGGCGCATGATGAAGGCTCTGGCTGACGGCGAAACCAACCCTGCAGCTCTGGCCGCTTTGGCCGATAAGCAGCTGCGCGCCACGCCGGAACAATTGTGCGATGCACTCGGGGCGTGCACGGGCCTCAAGTCGGTATACCGACGACTGCTGAAGATGGCACTCGAGCAGTTGCAATTCCTGGAGCAACAGATCGGCCAACTGGACCAAGAAATGGCCAGTCAACTCAGTCAGCACCATGACGCGGTTGAGCGGCTAGCGGAGGTGCCGGGCTTGGGTGTCGATTCCGCGCAGCAAATCATTGCCGAAGTCGGTCCCACGGCAACAACGTTTCCTTCGGCAAAGCAGCTCTCCTCGTGGGTGGGTGTCTGCTCTGGTGACGACGAGAGTGCGGGTGTGAACTACAACCACCGATCACCGAACGGCAACCGCCAAATGCGGCGCGTTCTCAACCAAGCTGCCAACGCCGCAGCCAGGACCAAAGGAAGTATCTTCGAGATTGTCTATCGCCGCTCCGTCCCGCGCCTCGGACATAATCAGACCATCGGAGCGATTGCCCATCGACAGTGTCGCCTCATCTGGTTGATCTTGCACCAAGGAGTGCGTTACGAAGAACATGGCCCAGCGGTCACCAAACGGGCGAAGCAAAAGCGGACTGCCAGAATGATCCGACAACTCCGAAACCTCGGCTACCGGATCGACCTACCCTCTCAACGCCCTAGTCCAATGCAGGCAGAGTGACTTTCGACCCTGTGGTTTATCGACGACCTCAGGCTCGGGAGAAAGGAGCCGAACATGATGATTATAGGCGTAGATTACCACCCGAGCTTTCAGACGGTTGCATTTTTAATTGAAGAGACTGGTGAGTGCGGTGAACAGGAACTGAACCACAGTGACGGACAAGCAGAGAAG
>DATLVQ010000212.1:0-2934 GCA_035577325.1 Bryobacteraceae bacterium
GTTTCCGACGCTACTGGGCCGCGGTGACGACGACCTACCGGCTAGGCCCCTTAGACCCCCGGCCCTCTGCTTCCATCAGGTTTGTGAGGATGTCATTAATGCGCCTCAGGTGGCCTTCGCCTTTGGACTTCAGCCAATCGAGAACTCGCGCATCGAGGCCCACGCTGACCGCCACCTTCCGCCGGACGTCCCGCAGTCGCACCATGCTTGCCAACTGCTCATCGGTAAGGCGCGGGATGTTTTCGAGATTGAGACGCGATTCGTCTCCGGTCGCTTGGCGCTCGGCGGCGCGGCGGAGTGCGCGCCGCTCCTGTTCAGTCCGTCGCCTGTTCCTGATATCTCCGGATCTCACGCTTTTCAGCCCTACGGGCCGATATGATGCGGATGATTTCTTCGCCATGATCGTCCTCTCGGTATGTGTGAACAACCAGCAGCAGGACGTTGACCTCTGGCTCAATACGCGCCACGCCGATTGCGTGCCAGCGTCGCTGTCTTGTTTCGTCTATGCGGTTCAGACCGATAAGGCAGCGCTCGTTCTCGAAGACTAACGCCGCCGACTCGAAATGAGATTCGTTCGTGTTTCCGCTGCTTCCGTCGGTTTTTCGCTTGGTCCCATTCGTAACGCACTATGTATATACAAACTGTATTCCACAGACCGCCCTAACATCAACGGTAGTCCCTCAAATGATGGAGTTCACAAAGAACGCAGCATCCCTCAGGCGGTTGAGATGATTTTCACCGGGTCTTTTGGGCCGATACGAACCCCCCTCTAAGAGGGGATTTCAATTCTCAATACGCCATCGCACACTCGGCTTGGCGGGCGTCTGTTGAACGCTCCCGCAGGTCCTAGGGAACAGCGGGTTGCCTGGCGGCAGACGCCCGGCCAATGCGATGCCAGAAGCGAACGCGGCAGAATGCGCCGAAGAGAAACGTCTGTGTCTCGGGAGCCTAGTCGAGATCCAGCGTTCGCACATAGATGCGCTCAGCTCGGGAGACGGTCCTGTAGCCCGGTTCGAAGACGAGATCCGTGTCGCACTATCGGCGTGGCAGCACGCCCGCTACGCTTATATGCGGCACATTTCGGATCACGGCTGTCGGCCTGGGAAAAATCTGATCTGACTGCGTGATAAAAAGTGCGTTGCTGGTCAACAGCCATGCTCCTTGATGTGGCCCGTGAAAGCCTTTCGGGCGGCTTGCCATTGTTTGTAGGCCGCGTTCGATTCTGGCTTGCCTTTGGCGCGAATGGTTTCTTTGATTTTGTCTTCCAGGTCGGCAAGAAGGCGTTCGCGCTCTGGGCAAATTGGGCGTTGAGTCTGATCCATTCCGGCCTTAGTGTAGCGGGCTGAGCGTGTCGGAATTAACCGAGAGAATCCCCTCGGAACTTTACCCGGCCAATGGCTTCCAACCGGCAAGCGATAGCTGTATCGTGTTACCGGCCCGCAGTCGCGTCCAAGCGCTTGCGGCTCCCACCTCCAAGAGCTGCGGACCCGAGGAACCGGGGCCCCTTCTCGCAGCGCATCGTAGCCTCAATGGGCAACAAAATGCCCTGCGAGAGCTGCGAAGAGCTTGAATTATGCTACTTGAATCGAACCGAGGACTACATCAACCTGGTGGAACTGCGGAGTCAGCTGTTTCGCAACGGCGAAGCTAAAGTTGGACGCGGACTTGATGCGAAAATTACAGAAGCGAAAGCAGCCAGGGCCGAGGCGCTGAGAGAGCTGGGTGAACATCAGGCTTCTCACCAACCGCCGCTTTAGTGCGCGTGAACGCACTTTGCAACGATGGCTTTCTCGGCCCGCGGGGAGCCAGACGCGAAACGTGCTGCCAGCGCCGGGGGACGGTCCACTTCGATCTGTCCCTGGTCGCTCCGGGCGATGCCCAACACCGCCGCGAGCCCCAGACCGCGTCCGGCAAACCTTGTGCTGAAGAACGGGATCGAAGATCTGGGCGCGCGCGGCATCATCCATGCCGCATCCGACATCGCTCACCTCGATGCAGACGCGGCGGCCGGAGGCGGTGTTTGCGACTCCATTGAGCGAGCGCCTTTCGAGTTGCGTGATGACATGTACGGTGCCGGCTCGGTCGCCGATGGCGCCGAGGAGAACGGTTTGCTTAGGCAATAATTAACTACATGCACAAAGCTGGCTAAGACGTAAGTGAGCATTGCAAATCATGGTGAATCACCCCAGGATAAGACCATGCACGACCCCGTGGTGGTGGTTCTGCTCGTCGTAGTCGGGACCATCGGAACGGCAAGGCTTTTGGACCGGATCGGCCAGAGCCACCGGAAATAAAATGTCGAGTGGGATGCCGGGGCTCAGCCTGTGAGACCTATTGCACGGACCTGCCGACCACAACGCTTTCACCGCACTCGAAGCAGATGAAGGCTTCGATGGACGAAGCTGCGCATTAAACTCCGAAACCATAGATTGCAATCACTCGGCGCGAAGCACACAATTACCGACAAGTATCACTGCTCGCAACTATCGTTTCATCGCTCAACGTCCTCACCATCATGTACCGCTACGACAGTGTTCTTAGATGTTGATACCGTGAACTTCAGAGGAATCACGCTCCCGCACTCGTCCTGACCACTCGTTCGAGGAATGACCACGGAAAATGGTTGCACGACGCCAACGGAATCGGCGAAGCTCAGCATGCGCGCAACGACCGAGTCGGTTACTTCTTGGCCCTTCGACAGCAATAGAAGACCATTCTTAGAGTAGACCTCGCAGTTGATCACCATATTCGTGCTGAGGTCGTCTACTCCAACCATGCGTACCTCGGTTCCAAACGTCGGTACTTGTGCAGTGTGCAGGGCGGCGATCAGGTCTTTACTATTCGGGTGCCGTCTCCGCATGTCTGCCATAACTACATCTCGCCCCGCTCCACGAATAATCCCCTGATCAAACTCATTGGCAATCTGTAACATTC
>DATLVQ010000213.1:0-5397 GCA_035577325.1 Bryobacteraceae bacterium
CTTCTCGCGCCTTGATCTGCGCCTTCACCTTGCCACGCGGGCCGATGGTCAGGCGATGCTGCAACTCGAGTTTGCCCTCCACTTCGCCATCGACGTACAACTCCTCGCGGCTGAAGATGTCGCCCTTAATGATCATCGAACTCCCAATTGCCGCAGCCGCGTTTGGGGCTGGTTCCTTCGCCGCCTCGCGCACGCCTTGCGGAGGCGGTGCTGCCATCGGTTTGGGTGGCTCCGCCTGCATATTCCGATTGGTCGGTGCGCCGGTTGTAGACGATGGAACTTCGTCGCGTTTATTCCACATAGGGTCTCCTGTAGATTCTAACTTTAAATAAAGGGCGAAACCCGCACTTTTGTTGCCACTGACCGCGCCCTTTGACTTTACACGACTTCACCATTAACGCGGTGTCGATTCCCCGGTAAGACTTACCATTCTACGCGTAAGATTTGCGCCCGTGACAAATATTTCTGGTGGCTTGCAGTCCTCCAGGCTTTTGCCTCTTCAGTACGGCTGATCGAATTTTCGGCTCACTCCCGGAAGAAGAGGGCCGCTGATGCCGCTCATGATACTCGAGTTCACCCAATACGGCCTGCGGCGACCGTTGCGCGTTCAAATCCGGGCAAGTTCACAGATGATTCCACAGCGATCGTTCGCTCGTTTCCTCGCTCTTCTGCCGCTTCTCTTCGAAGTAGCGGCGAAATCCACCGCCGGCCCCCAGGCCAACGGCAAGGCTCACCGTCAGCACTCCGCCTCCCACCAGGATGATGAAGGCGGCGAGGAAGACGTTGCGGGCGAACTCCAGCTGATCGGCGGCCACGACCACGGCGACAAACATGATCACGATCCGCACCAGCGTGGCTAAACGCCGGGGAAATGGAAAGTCTTCGTTGACCGCCCAGACCAGCATGCCGCGACCGAGATATTGGCCGAGCGCGATGCCGCCCAGCAGAATCAGCCCGGCTACTACGATCTTCGGCATCAGAAACACGAGATTTTGGATCACCTGGGTCGTGATGTCGGTGTCGAATACGCTTAGGCCCATCAGGAAACCGGCCAGCAGCAGACACCAATAGACACCCTCGGCCACGATTCTGGTCGCGCGCAGGCGGCCGGAGGGGTCGAGCATAAAGGCCACGCCGCTTCGGCGGAGGAATCTGTCGATGGTGGGCCCTTTGAAGATTCGATAAAGCAGCCACCGCGCGAAAACCGCCGTCATCAAAGCCGCCAGAAACAGGATCAATGCGGCCAACAGCGAGGGCAGGTAAATGGTCACATATTTGTAGAGCCGCTCCAGAACGGCCTGCAGCACCTTGCGCATCGTTTCGACCATGGCTTCACACCTCCAACTTCATTTCGTTTTCGTTCTCCGAGCCGTCTAGACCTGTCTGTCCAGCGAGCTTTGTAACCTTATCGCCCGCCCACTGGCTCAGAAGATAGGGTCTCAGCTCCTCGAATTTCAGACATAATCGCTCGATCTTCTCCTCAACCGCGGCAGAAGAGAGCGTCCGGGTTTCCTCGACGAAGGAAGCCACGCGTGCAAGATAGAGCGGCGTTAGGGAATGCATCAGTTGCCCGGCATAAACTGGGTGCTTCTTATACGCGCAGGCAAAATCCAGAATGACGCGCGCCCACAGCTCATCCTCTAAATGAAACGCGCCGGCCCAGTTGCCCGATCGCCTGGCCACCTTGCGCACCTGCGCGTAAGTTTCCGGCTGAAGCGCCACGGCCCAAACCTCGCCCAACTCCTGGCAGCCTCGATGAAAAGCGTCGATCATGCGTTCGACGTTCACCTCTACCGGGTCGAGACCGACATCGAAGCGGAATCCGAACAGGGCGGCATCTCTACTGCCGGAAAGCGGCCGCCAAACCGATTCGTATTCACGCATCAGCGTGAAAACGCTGCCCACCACCTGGTGCAGCATGGCGCTCAGATCCGAGCCTGGGTCCTTGGCATCGTGCAGCTTGGCGCCCAGGAAACTCTGGCACACCCGAAAGCCCTCGGCGATGGCGATGGTCGTCATCCAGATGTCGATCCCGTAGCGCGCGACGTCCGTCTCCCAGTCATCGCGCTCCAGATAGCGCCGGATCAGCCGTGCCGAGACCCCGAATTCACCTCCAATCGGCTGGCGCACGCGTAAACCATAGAGAGATCGCGTCATAGGGTAGACGATGCTGTTGGTAATGGTCCCGTCGTACTTGTGGCGCTGGTAGTAGGGGGCCACGAAATCAAAACCAGCCACCAAAATAGGGCGCAGCAGATGTTCGATCCACTCTGGCGTGATCGAGCGAAGGTCGGAATCGATGACCGCGCAAGCCTTGGCGCCCAGAGCCGCAGCCATCTGAAAAATCAGGCGGAACGCGCTGCCTTTTCCCGGGATGCCGTGGTATGGAAATGAAAGGCGGTGGGCTACACCCATGGGCGTGGAGAGCAGCATCAGATGCCCGTCTTCAACGCGCGCGGATAACACGGCCTCGCGCGTGTTATCGGTCGAGCCACCGTCGGAGTTGATGACCACACCGGTCAGATGCGGAAAGTACTTCGCCATTCCGGCGTTCGCGGCGCGCACCACGTGCCCTATGGTCCGGCCGTTGTTATAGCTGGGGATGCCGATGACGACGGCGGCGTGCCCGATGGATTCCGCCGCAAGCCGGGCGTCGTCCGGCAATCGCTCGCTCATGGCTGTTAGAACGTGGCGCGGACCGCGACTGGCCGTGCGTCTTTGTCGACCGCGTTCAGTAGCAGCTCAAAGAACTCCGGAATGGCGGCCAGAACGCGGTTCCAGTTGGGAATCAGTGGAATTCCCAGCGGGTCCTCGATGAATTCCGAAGCTGCCCGCCGGAGGCTTCCGGCGAAAGCGGTGACGGCAATCTCCTCGGCATGGCGGTCGAACTTAAGGCCGTTCAACATGGCATCGGCATAGTACCGCGCGCTGGTATCTTGCGCCATGCGGACGTAGCGCACTTCCAGGCTGCGAAAATCGTCCGCAGTGAACACCAGGCCTTCCGCCGCCAGCGTGCGGAACAACGACTTGGCGATGTCGCCCGCCATGCGCGTGAGGCCCTTGGACGGGTCGTTTTCTGATATCTCCTTATGTTTGTGTTCGTAGCTTTCCATGAGGTCCACCTGGCAGGTCCTCGACACGGCGCAATTGCGGTAGACCTCGGCCAGCGTGCCGACCTCCAGGCCCCAGTCCGATGGAATCCGGTTGGCGCGCGCCAAGTTGATATCCATGGCGAATTCGCCCGCCAGCGGGTAGCGAAAGCTGTCCAGATACTTGAGGAAAGGCGCGCCCGGGGCCATCCCTTCGAGCGCGCGGATCAGCGGGGTAACGAACAGACGCGTGACGCGTCCGTGCAAGCGGTCGGTCACGCGCGCGTAATAGCCCTTGCAGAACTCAAAGCTCAGGTGAGGGTGCGCCACCGGGTAGCACAGGCGCGCCAGCAGCTGGCGATCGTAATTCACGATATCGCAATCGTGCAGGGCGATGACGTCGCAATCGCGCTTGGCCAGCAGATAGCCGTACGCCATCCAGCACGAACGCCCCTTCCCGTCGCCCCCGGCTGAAAGCCCGCGCGTCTCGAGCAGCCGCAGCAGGTCCTGTATCCTCTCGCTTTCTACCCACAGCGCCGTGACCGGCGTATAGAAGCCATCGAAAAAGCTCCGCGCCCGGGTAAATTGGTCGAGCGTGGCTCTGCCGACAACCACCACAATCCGCTGTAGATAGCGGACGCGTTTCAGCTCGGCGACGATACGCTGCATGGCCAGGGTTTCGAATTCCGAGTAGAGCGCCGGCAACACCAGGCCTATTGGCCGGTTGCCCGAGAAATTCTCCAGATCGGCTTCGAGCCTATCGATATTGTTAGGTTTCAGGCGATGAAGGGTAGTGACGACTCCGGTCTGGTGAAAGTCAGCCATCGGAACTGCCTCCCAGACGGCCGGCGGTTGCAGTCCGTTGCAGCCGACCGACTACTAATCATATTGCTCGATCATGCATTCTCTGGAAGCACGATCAGGTCACCCAAAAAATCGTTTGCGTTGCGCCACAAACCGGGCGTGCGCCTGGGGTTGGTGCATGCGCCAGGACATCTAACGGCGCTGTCCCCATTCCTGCGGGGCACTCTCCCTGCACAGATTTTACCAATCGTCGAATCACTTCATTACTTGGTACTTAGCTGAACGGTGTGTTTAATGACAGTGCACAATTTGCCTGGTGAGGGCAGATTTGACGAGTCGAGCCGTGGGCATCCACTATGCCGCGATTGAGGAGCAACAGCGTAAGAGTGAAATTGTGGCGAGCGCTTGCCAGCCAGTCCGGCGCGGGTGTACAAGTACGGGGATGAATCGCCTCGCACCGGGAACCGGGATGGGCATCATGCTGCGCATGACCGATGTGTTTAGATGCGAGCCGCAGCGAGACAGACCCCATGAGTACGTCGTATAACGACATCGCGGGTAAGAGCGTCGAACGGCTAGCGGCCCTTAGCGATGGCATTTTCGCGGTGGCCATGACGCTGCTCGTGCTGGACCTTCACACTCCAGCGAAGGAAGCCATGCGCAACGAGCAAGATCTCTGGCATGCGCTGGCCGCCATGTCGCCTCCGCTGATCACCTATCTGATGAGTTTTCTCACGCTGGGTATCTTTTGGAATGGTCAGCAGGTGCAACTCAATTGCCTGGCGCGCGCCGACCGCCATGTGACTTGGATCCACATCGCGTTCCTGTTCGCCGTTTCCATCATGCCGTTTTCGACCCGGCTTCTGTCGGAGTTTATTAGATACCGTACGGCTCTGGTCTGCTACTGGGCGAATGCAATGCTGCTCGGGCTGGTCCTCTACCTCAGTTGGCGTTGCGTAAGCCGCGCAGGCCTGATGAAACACGGCACGCCGCCCGAAATCGGGAGGGCGATCGTGCGCCGCATCATGATCGGGCAGGCGCTCTATGCCTTCGGCGCCGCGTTGTGCGTGTTTGACACGTATGCCAGCATCGCGTTCATCGTTTTGGTCCAGCTCAATTTCGCGTTTGCACCCCGGATTCACTGGCTGTCCGGATTCTAGCTGGAATCGTCACGGGCATTTGCCGGGATCGATGCCGTGCCTCTAGACCATCCGGCTGAATCGAGCCAGGGCCCCGGCTCGCCGATTACACCACCTCGATGGTGACCGGCGGAAAGCTGTGCGCGCCCTGCCGCAGCTCGATCTGATGCGCACCGCGCGGCAGATCCGCCGGGAGCCTGAAATTGACCTCGAAGCGGCCGGCCGCGGCATCGGTCGAAAACCATTCGAGTTCTTCGACCGGTTGCCCATCCACGGCGGTGCTTGGCGCTTCTGACTCTGCGAGGTCCTCCAATACCAGCTTCACGGCGCCGCTCTCGATACGCGGCCCGGCTAACAGCGTGGCG
>DATLVQ010000214.1:0-5310 GCA_035577325.1 Bryobacteraceae bacterium
CGCGCCCAATGCCCATTACCCCGCCGCCGCCGGACGCGCGATCCTGCACCCGCTGCCGGGAGTGACGGTGGGCGGCGACTGGTATGCCAGCTTTTCCGCGCCCGCGCATAAGGAAAAACGCCGCGCCGAAGCCGAGGGCGGCTACGACCGCGGGCCGCTCCACCTGCGCGCCGAGCAGATCTGGGCGCGCGATGGCGCGCTCGACCGTCGCGGCGGCTACGCCCTCGGCGGCTGGCGCCTCACGCCGCATTGGGAACCGCTGGCCCGCGCCGACTGGCTGACCACGAATATCCACAAAGCGAACACCACCTCGATCGCGTACCTTGCCGGCCTGAATTATTACTTGGGCAAACACGTGAAGATCGGCGCCAACGCCGGCGCGCAGCACGACCAGGGACCGAGAGGTTTCAGCAGCTTGTTTCTGGCGCAGACGATGCTCGGGTTTTGAGGATTCGTCGCCGGCCTCCCGGTAATGATCCGCACGGTGACCAACTGGATTACGTCACCCCGTCGATAAAGTCGCCAGTCGCCTGTGGATCAGAATCCCCCCGATGATCACGCCGAAAATCATCGCGGCGAACAGCAACAACCAGCCCCAATATTGCGTCGGATGCAGGAGGATGCGGGTGAAATGACGCCCATAAAAATCCGCGGCGATGGCAACGGTTGCATATCGGGCCCCGCGGCAAATGGTGACAATGGCCAGATACTTGTCCGTGCGGTAGTTGGAAGCGCCTGCCGCCGCGAAAAACATGCTGGTCGGGAATGGGAAAGGAATGGCGGTAGAGGCGACTAGAGTTCCGGTGCCCCATTTCTTAAATACCTTCAGGAGCGCACGCACTTTACCTTCCCCAAACTTACTGTTCAGATAGGCCGATCCGGCTCTGCGCGCGATTCGGAAGGTGAGATAAGCTCCGATCACCGAGCCGGCCGTGGCGACGGCTGCATACTCGTACCATGGGTTGCGGTGACTGGCGGCAAGAATCGCGACCAGGATGTCAGGTCCGCCAAACGTGGGCAGCGGAGAGCTATCCAGGATCGCAAGAAAGAAAAGCCCCAACGCGCCCAAGTGGCGGAATATCGAGGCGAAGGTATGCCCACCACCTGGCCGGGCAGTTTGCAGCAGAACGTTCAATACGGGCACTATATCAACGCTCGTCGCTCGTAACTAATTTGGCGGATTCCGTCCGCGGCGATCTCTCCACGCATCGCTAGCCGTTTTCGACGCGCGCCTTTATATCCGCGTACGCCAAGTCGATGAGCCTGCTTAGCGCCGCGGCGTTTGCGGCCGTTCCCGGTCTCAGCTTCACATGGCGCATGAACTTGCCGGTGCCTTGCAACAGGCGCGCCGGGTCCGGCAGCGCTGCGCCGTGAAAGAACCCCACGTTTACGTGCGAAGTGAATACATTCACGTAGCCGAAGGGCGCATCTCCTAAACATGCAACCGGACAGCCGTCATGCACAAGCTCCCGGACTTCGTCCCCGCATTTTCGCATCGCCTCAAACCAGTGATGCGCGATGGCTCCCAATTCACCCGCATGCTCTTCCATCCACGCATCGATGGCTGGATCCCGCTCGACAGCGCCGTTGAATCGCAGCAATTCCGTTCTCATCGTCGCTCTATCTTCTGCCAGCAGTCCACCCGGGCCCTCAGTGCGGCTGCTCGGCGTTTGACGTGATGACGGGGCTGGTGGCAGGCGACTTCGGATAGGGGAAGTAGAGCTCGTTGCCGTCCGGGTCCGCAATGACCATGAGCCGGTAGCCCCACTGCCCGTCCTTCACATCCACGCCGCGCCCTTCCAGCTCTGCGCGCAAGGCATCCAGCACGTCCGCATCGAGCGAGATGAACGTCAGGCCCTTCCCCACTTTACCGGGCCATTGAGACGAGAGAATGAGCTCGCAGCCGTGCCGGTCGACCTGCGCGACCCACGCTTTCCCTTCCTCCTCATATCGCCACGCTTGCTTGAACCCGAGCTGCTGCACGTAAAAATCGACGGACCTGTCGATGTCCGCTACGAACAGCACCGGCCGCGTATACCATTTATCGCTCATGACGTTCTGCTTCCCCCAACGCTATTACGCCTCCAGCGCCACCGTATCTCCCACCCGCACTTCTCCCGCAGTCAGCACCGTCGCATAGACGCCCGCGCACTGTTTGTGCTGCTGGGTGACGCAGCGCAGTATCGCCGGACTCGGCTTTGCGCTCGCCGGATCGAGCGTGATCATCATGCAGCGCTGGTCGACTTGCGTGATCGCGATTCGCGCCGTGTCTCCCACGCGAACAATCCGGCCGACCCAGTTCAACTCCTCGAAGGGTTCGCCGCTCTCCAGATCGATGAGCAGGTTCGGGCGAAACCGTAAAGGCTCTTCTGCCGTTTCGCTTTCCTTCGCGATCTGAGCGATCGTCTGGCGGCTGATCAGCGAGATGGGCGCGACATCGTACGAGCCGCGGTAATCGTACAGCAGGAAGAGCTTTTTGCCCGAGCGCGCCTCCAGGCTTTCGCGGAGTTCGTCGCTCGTAACGGGGAAATTCTTTCCACCAGGCGCGGTGACCGTCACCGCGGCTTCCTGCGCGCCGGTTTCCTTCACGCTAGTGCAATAGCAAAGAAGTTCCGGCAGCTCCCGGGCCGTGAACCAGGGAAACGAGCTGCGCGAGGCCGTCTGCACAAACGCGTAGCGCCGGTCCGCCGGCACGCCTTGCACCGTCAGCGTCGTGGCGAATAAGGGCTCGCCGCGCATGGATTTGACCGGATACCGCCCGATCTGGCGAATCACACCTGCAGATTTCATCTGACACCTTCGGACTGCGCCGCGCTAATCATGGTAAACCTTTCGCGGCAACGCATGACGTTTCACCTGACGGCGACCGCCCCGCTACGGCGAGCGATGGATGAAAATCGGGTTGCAGCGTAACAAGTTTCCTGTATAATCGCTGGTGGCAAAAAGCCAAAATGGATTCTTCGGAGAAACTGTCGTTCCGAAACGAACCATCGAAACTCCAAATATAAACAAGGGTTACGACCCGCGAAAGGTTTCAGATGCGCGTACCTGTTCATGTTGCCATTTCACTTCTGACCGTAGCCATCACCTTGAGAGCTGATGTCCTGCCTGCAGCCTATGACGTTTCCGTCAACTACTGGATAGACTCCACAGATACGCTGAATAGTGAGAAAAACACGCTCGCCGCGAGTGGGACAAGTGCTCTGCTTTCGGGAGTGTGTGCTATCAACGGCAGTCCGAACGGCGTGCGGCACTTCGTTTGCCGCGGTGGGCGATCTCGGGAGCAAGTCATCGATGCAGGACATTAGTCCGTCCACAATCCCTGGCCAATCGGAAAGTTCGAATGGAATCGAATGGTTTCGAGATGTAGTAACCGTCAAAGGGTTGCCGAGCGGAACCTATACCGTTGTTCCGACTGTGACCGTAGATGGGACCGGTTCTTGGGATTTCGCCGGATTCACGCAAACTGTCGGTCTGGGAATAGCCGAATGGGCAGGCGACGGTACCACTATTCTCGACCAGATCTTTCCCGACGCTACGCAGAACTCCTACAGTGCGAATTTCACCCTCAACCCGATTACGTTCCAGGCTGGCGTACCGTTTAACTTCATGCTCGGATTTGGGGAGGCCGCACGAATCTATAACACATCTGTTTTTGGGCCAGGTGAGAACAGTCTTGTGAATGCCAATTTTCTAAACACGATGGCCGTAACGGGGCTGGACTTTCTTGACAGCAATGGAGCTCCGGTGACGGGCTTTACCGTGGACAGTGCGCTGGGCGGCGTTTACTCCGCAAATGGTGTTACCCCGACGCCCGAACCAAGCTCAGTCTTACTGGCAATGACCGCTCTAATCCTGCTGGCCCCCGGGATCTGGCGACGCAGGCGGCTTCTGCAGAGGTCCTAGCTCAAAAGCTTCAGTTCCAACACT
The DNA here is from genome assembly GCA_035577325.1 of Bryobacteraceae bacterium. Taxonomy (GTDB): domain Bacteria; phylum Acidobacteriota; class Terriglobia; order Bryobacterales; family Bryobacteraceae; genus QHXW01. Next base: position 3,931 of record DATLVQ010000214.1, read on the forward strand.
GACGAACCTGTAGCGCCGGTCCGCCGGCACACCCTGCAGCGTCAGCGTCGTGGCGAATAAGGGCTCGCCGCGCATCGACTTCACCGGATACCGCCCGAGCTGGCGAATCACACCTACAGACTGCATCTGACACCTCCGGCCCCCGCCGCGCTAATCATGGTAAACCTTTCGCGGCAAACGCATGAGGAACCCGACGGGAAAATTGACAAACGTAATTTATGGATGGAAAATGCGTCTGTTCCCTTTTGCCACAACCTGGACGCCGGCGCTCAGCAACTGAGCGCTCCATCACTATTCGAGGAGCGCCACGCTGGTCGCTGATGCCGTCAGTGGCAAGATTAACGTGCGAAGAGCGGAGCATCCCAGAGATGTTGTGGCGGACAATGGGAACAGGGTTTACTTGCTGCAATGATGCGCATCCAGATCAAACCGGAATTGCTACGCTGGGCGCGAGAGCGGTCCCGGCTCGACCTTGCTGCGCTCGCCCACCGCTTTCCGCATCTTGATGCCTGGGAGCGCCGCGAGTCGAGCCCAACCCTCAAGCAATTGGAAAGCTTTGCCAAGGCCACGCACACCCCCGTCGGCTACCTTTTCCTGCAGGAGCCGCCTGTCGAGCGTGTTCCCATCCCGGACTTCCGGACCGTCGGTAACGAACGCATCGGACACCCGAGCCCCGATCTTCTTGACACAGTCTATATCTGCCAGCAGCGTCAGGAGTGGTATCGCGACTTTTCGCGATCCGAGGGTGAGGAAGCGGTTCCCTTCGTGGGCACCGCACATTTGAAGGACGACGTCGAGCCTGCCGCGGCGACAATTCGGGGCGCACTAGGGTTCGACGTCGAGGAGCGACGCCAGATGCTCACCTGGACTGACGCACTGCGGCGCTTCATCGAACAGGCTGATGCGCTCGGAGTGTTGGTCATGGTGAACGGCGTTGTGGGTAGCAACAACCGTCGTAAACTCGATCCGCAAGAGTTCCGAGGCTTCGCCCTGGCAGACAGCCTCGCGCCCTTAGTGTTCATCAATGGCGCGGACACGAAGGCCGCCCAAATGTTCACGCTTGCGCATGAGTTGGCTCACATCTGGCTGGGGCTATCCGCTATCTCCGACACGCAGGCGTCGCAGCTGCCCGAACACGAGGTGGAACGCTGGTGCAACCGTGTTGCTGCCGAGCTTCTGGTTCCCCTCAGCGTCGTGAGAGCCGAATATGAGCCACGCAATCCAATGGGAGAGGAAGTTAGCCGCCTGGCGCGACGCTTCAAGGTGAGCACTCTGGTGGCCCTGCGGCGAATTCACGATGTGGGCGGCCTAACGCGGGATGAATTCTGGCGCGCCTATCGGGAAGAACTCGAGCGGCTCCGGGCGATACCGGCGGGGAGC
>DATLVQ010000215.1:0-4266 GCA_035577325.1 Bryobacteraceae bacterium
CGCTCGATAGTTGATCGAGTACTGCTCGCTCAACTGCTCCATTTCCGCCGGAGTGAGATGCGGGAGGAGCGCACTGAACACCGCGCGTAGTTCCAGGCCGATGTAGCCGCGCAGAAATTCGAAGGTCACGCCCGGGCAGCCCGCGGAGGCGAGGACGTCGCTTTGCGCCCCACAGATATCGGGCGCGGAATCGAGCAGCGTGCCGTCGATATCGAACAGGTAAACCGGGTAGCGCGGAATCACAGGACCGGGCTGTCGTTGCCCAGCATGGCGCGGCGGATAATTTTGATGGGTGGAAATCCCTGCGCCAGAAACTTGTCGTGAAATTCCAGCAGCGAGAAGTTCGCGCCGCGCAGATTCTTGTAGTCTTCGCGCAGCTTCATGATTTCCAGCTTGCCGAGCGTGTAAACCAAATACGTCGGATCGGACGTGCCGCGCTTGGTTTCCACTTCCGCGATGGCATGCGTCTGATATCCTTCCTTCACGAAAAACTCAACGGCCTGCGCGAAGGTCATTTTGCCGGTGTGCATCTGGATACCCACGATGTAGCGCGCGTTGCGCAACAGAGCATCCTGCAACTGGCCCAGCCTTAATTTGAGATCGCCAGCGCCGTACCCTTGGTCGAGCATCATTTGCTCGCTGTAGTGCGCCCAACCCTCGGCATTGCTCCCGGCGCCAATCAATTTGCGCACTTTTGAGGGAGCATTCTGCACCCAGAGAAACTGCGTGTAGTGTCCCGGATAAACTTCGTGGACAGCGGTACTGATGATAGTGCCGCGGTTGAAGCTCTCCAGGTGCTCCTCCACGTGCTCCGGGGTCCAGCCGGGCTCGGGCAGCGTCACATTGAAAAATGCTTCTTTGGCGACTTTTTCGTAGGGTCCCGGAGTGTCCATCGAGGCCGTTGTCAGCGCCCGCATAAACGGCGGCGTCTCTTCGACGATGGGCGGCACAGTCGACGGGATGGTCACGATTTTGTGTTCCACGATGAACTGGCGCAGACCGCCCAGCACGTCGCGGAAAGTTTGCAACAGGCGATCCGCCGCCGGATGATCTTTTTCGAGGTCGTGCAGGATGTCCTGCGGCGCGCGTTTCGGATCGACTTTCGCGGCGGTCGCGCGAAACGCCTCCTGGTTCTGCCGGAGGTTCTGATATCCCACGGCAAGCACCTTATCGAGCGGCAGATCCACCATTTCGTCGTAGGAGAGCTTCTTGCTATAGTTCTCCGCGCCGATCCGGAAATCGCCTTTCGATCGCGGCAGTAAATCGTTTTTCAGAAATGCCTGATACTCACCCAGGGCGGCGATGACCGCGTCATTACTGGCCTGGAATTCGTCGAGCAGTTTGCGGTCGGTGACCTTCTTAAACGCCGCCGGGACGTCTGACTTGAAAAATCCGGCGAGACCCGGCAGTTGTTGCAGCGCAACCTCCGTATAGATGCGCGGCGGATTACGCAGATTGTGGCGCGCCTGACCCAGCACGTTCTTCATGAGCCGCTCGCGCGCGATCAGCGACCGCAGGCGTTCTTCGGGCGGCGCGAACCTGCGGCTGATGATAGTGAAGGCGCTGCTCGTGATGCTACTGGAATACACATCCGGATTTTTCTCCCACATGCGAATGGTTTCCAGGCTCAGCAATTGCGACTGGATGTTGTGGATCACAAGATCGCGGTCCGCGGCGGTGTCGGCAGTCAAGGCATTGGCGGGAAACTGCTCGAACTTCGTTAGAAATCCCTTGAGCGAACGGATTTCGGCGGCGATCGTCGCCAGCGAATAATCCTCGAGCTGCGGATCGTACTGGTGAAACCCCGCCGCGGTGCCTTGCGTTGGATTGTAGCGGAAAAAATCGTCGAAATACTGGTCGACCAGCTTATCGAAATCGCCTTGCGTGGCTTTGGGCGCCGCGGATAGAAGCCCCGCCGCCGCAAAGAAGAGCAGCAATCGCATATTACCTCCAATCTAACAAACGCGGGTTGCGGCTTGGCATCGCAGCGCCGTTGCGCCAAAGAAATCTGCTACCCTCTTACCGATGTTTCCCGAGGTTGCTCCTGTCCGCGCGGGCGAAGAGATCGATGTGCGCGCGCTGGGTGTTTATTTGCGCGGCAAAGTTGAAGGCGCGGAGGGCGGAGTGAGCGTCGAGCAATTCCCGGGCGGGCATTCGAACCTCACGTATCTGATTCGCGCTGGCGAGCGCGAGTATGTGCTGCGTCGGCCGCCCGTTGGGCCTGTGGCGCCCAAGGCGCACGATATGGCGCGTGAGTTTCGCGTGCTCGAAGCTGTGCATCCTGTGTTTCCTCCAGCGCCGCGCGTGTACCTGCTTTGCCAAGATCCTGCGGTGATCGGCGTCACGTTTTTTCTGATGGAACGCCGCCAAGGCGTCGTGCTGCGCCGCGATCTGCCGGCGGAATTTGCGGACATCACCGGCTTCTCACGCAGAACCAGCGAAGGCTTTATCGACTGTCTGGCCCAATTGCATGCGATTGATATCGAGCACCACGGGCTTGCCACCCTGGGTCGTCCCGATGGTTTCCTCGAACGGCAGGTGCGCGGATGGACCGATCGCTGGGAACGCGCGAAAACCGAGGAGTTGCCGGGCATGGACCGGCTGTCACGCTGGCTGGCGGCTCGGCTGCCGGTATCCGCCAGGCCCACGCTGGTCCACAACGATTTCAAGCTGGACAACATTATGCTCGACGCGCGGAATCCGGGGCGCGTCGAGGCGGTGCTCGATTGGGAGATGGCTACAGTCGGCGACCCGCTGGTTGACCTCGGCTGCACGCTTTGCTATTGGACGCAGGCCGGCGATCCTGAAATGCGCGGCGGCTCGTTGAGCGGTGTGACCGCCGAACGGGGCTGGTACACCCGCGCCGAGCTGGTCGCCCGCTACGCTGAAAAAGCCGGGCGCGATGTCTCCGCGCTGGGCTATTACGAAGTGTTCGGGTTGTTCAAGCTGGGCGTGATCCTGCAGCAGATTTATTTCCGTTTTCATCGCGGCCAGACGCGCGACGAGCGCTTTCGCGATTTCCATCTGCGCGTGCGCGGCCTGATGCGCGCGGCGGTCGAACTGGCGGAGCGGCTGGGTTGAGCTCGCTCTATTTGGTCCGGCATGGCCAGGCCGGTCTGCGGCATGAATACGACACGCTGTCCGACCTGGGCCGCATGCAGGCCAGGCTACTAGGCGAATATCTGGCAGCGCAAAAAGTGCAATTCAGCAGTGTGTACTCCGGCGCGCTCACGCGGCAGCGGGAAACAGCGCGCGAGACGCTCGGCGTGTTCGTGCAAGCGGGCATGAGGACGCCGGAGGTTCAGATCGATCCGCGCTGGAACGAATTCGACCTGGATGCCGTCTATCGCGCCATCACGCCGCGTCTGCGTGACGATGACGTTGAGTTTCGCGTCGAACACGAGAAGCTGAAGCAACTGCTGGCGCAGGAGAATTCGCCCGCGCATCGCACCTGGACGCTCTCCGACACGATGGTGGTGCGTGCGTGGGTGGAGGGCCGCTACGATGTGCCGGGCGAATCGTGGGTAGCGTTTCGCGAGCGCGTCTCGTCCGCGGCCGAGGCGCTGAACGGCTTTGCATCGGGCGAATCAGTGGCTGTGTTTTCGTCGGCAACGCCAATTGCCGTATGGGTGGGGATGGCGCTGGCGCTCGAGGGCCGGCACGTGATGCGTCTGGCGGGCGTCACGTACAACGCCGCGCTCACTACGATGAGGGTTCGTGGCGACGACTTGGCGTTGTATAGTTTCAATGGCACGCCACATCTGCGCGAGCCACATCTGCGGACGCTTCGATAACAGAAAAACTTATGAACGTCGATCAGCTTCGAGCGCTCGTTGGCCAGGAAGCAGGCACGAGCGGCTGGCACACGATCGATCAGACCATGATCGACACTTTTGCAAATACTACCGGCGACAGCCAGTGGATCCATACCGACCCGGAGCGCGCCCGGACTGAATCGCGCTACGGCCGGACGATCGCGCACGGTTTTCTTACGCTTTCGCTGTTGAGCCGCTTGAGCCGTGAGGCCGTCAAAGTGGCAGGCGAATTCGGCATGCGCATCAATTACGGCTTCAACCGTGTGCGTTTTCCCGCGCCGGTGCCGGTGGGATCGCGGATTCGCGCCCGGCTCAAGGTGCAGTCGGTGGAAGATATCGAAGGCGGACACCAGATTGTATGGCTGGCGACGGTGGATGTCGAGGAATCCGAAAAACCGGCGGTGGTGGCCGAGTGGCTTGTCCGTCTCTACCGCTGAACGCCGCGGTTCTA
>DATLVQ010000216.1:0-3680 GCA_035577325.1 Bryobacteraceae bacterium
GGTCGGCCACGAACCGGACTTCACCCAGGTGATTTCAGAATTGACCGGAGCGTCACTCAAGCTTTCCAAGGGCGGCGTCGCCTTGCTCGACGTCGATCCTGAATCCGAAGAAGGAAAACTTCTCTGGCTTTTCCCGCCAAAGTTTGCTCGAAAAGCAGCAAGCTAGAGTTGGCGCGAACAGTGCCAGCTTAAGGTGCCTGCTTGGTGGTTCGATTCACCGCTGCGCGAGCAGATATATTGCGCTCAGCGCCAGCAGAAAATAGGGTACCAGGACTGCTGCACCGGCGTAATCTTTGACCATCCGTTGCCCAAAGAACAGTGCGACGATCGCGACAGCGGAAATCACCGCTCCGTAAAATGCCATCGTCGCATCGCGCGTAAAAATTATCACGATACATCCAACAGCGCTCAGCGCTCCGGCGGCAATCTCCAGGATGGTGATCGTCGTCACCATTGCAGGCACAATTCCCGCCAACGGACTTTTAGCAAAATGCCCCTTCAACCATTCCAAGTTGCCGACCCGATCAACAATTTTATCAATGCCCGACTGCAGGAAAAGAATGGCGAGGAACGCAGAGGCGAGTGTCTGCATGAGATAAATTGCTCCGGCGAACGTCGGCAGGATCGGCATGACAAGTAGCTTCTAGCCGGAACGATTCATAATGTCGATTACTGTTGTGACGTAGCTTTTGGGCAGGTTCTCATCTTCGAACGCGGGGGACACTCGAGCGCAAAAAACAGGGACGCGGTTTTATCCGCGTCCCTGTCGCAGCACTATTTTGCGATTATTTAATCAGCGTCAAAGAGCAATGCTATTTGCCAAATGTGCTCAAGAATGAGCTGCCCGATTAAGGTATGCCGTTCGGCACCCCCAAGCCCGTCACGTTATCCCAACCTGTGCCGGTGAACTGAGTCGGTGATCCGGAAAAATCGTTGAACGTGCGAAGCCGGTCCGCCGTGCCATTGCAGTCATCTACGCTGTTGTTGAAGTTCCGGCGCGCGACCGCAGTCTTGACGGACGTAATGTCAGTAAACTTGCCCGGGTTATCATAGAAGAATTGATTGGCAAAGCCGTGCGCAAAGCCGGCTTTCTGGTCCGAAAGCGCCATGATCCCGGCAATGATCGGGCACGAGAGACTCGTCCCGCCGAGGCGATATTCGTCATATTTCACCACAGTCCCGTTGCACGACTGGAAAGTCTGTGTTTGACCGACGAGATACCCGGTATTCGCGTCGGCGAGCGCGGCTATGTCAGGCACAGCCCGTCCGGCGAAGCCGTTGCACTGCGTGGTGGGGCCCGCCGTGATCGTCACAGTGCCGTTCTGGTAGGAGGGGCGCGGGAAGAGGCAGCTGACGCCACCGCCGGCGCCGGCTTGCCATCCGGTGCGGGTGCAGACCAAGGTTGTCTTGTTGCAGCTGTAGGTACTCACCCCCCAGCCGGTCTCGACGACACGTGTGTTTCCTGCGCTCACACCCAGGCTGGTGCCGCCAACCGCTGTCACCCACGGGCTTGAGGCGGGCCAGTCTGTTGACGCAAAGCCCAAGTTTGCCGTCTCATCGCCGCTATCGCCTGACGAGAAATAGACGCCGATGCCTTCGGCGGCCGCCTGAATTAAAGTGTCATTGAAGGGCTTGATAAACCCCGGTGGCAAATTTTCACCGAGAAAGCCGTAGGAGTTCGAGACGATCTGCCCGAGGTGGTTATCCACCACGTGATTCATCGCCGCGTCAATGTCTTGATAGTTGTTGGGCGAGCTGACGTAGACGATGTGGGCGTTGGGCGCCATGCCGTGAACGGATTCGACGTCGAGGGTCTCCTCGCTGTACCAACCCGTCGGGCTTTGCGCGTGATTGTCCTTTACGTTGTATGTGCCAGGCGACACGACTTGGGTGAGCGTCCCGCCACCAGCCGTCCCGAACTGCGGAATTCCGCGGTTGGTCGACCACGTGTTGGCGTCAAAGAGGATGGTCGGCGATGCGTAGGCGTCAATGATCGCGACGGTCTGACCCGTGCCGGTAAAACCCGAGATGCCATAGGCGCCCTTGACCTGCGTGGGAGTATGTCCCTTGATCGCCCACGGGACAGACGGAAGACCGAGAGGATTGGCTGTAAAGCCCGTCGGGAAAGAATATCCCGGTGCTGCTGGAGGAGGCGTGTATGGCGGCACGGGTACGCCCGTCAGAAGCTCCCCATAAAAGGCCGACAGCGGAGGCGAGTTCCGGAAACCGGCGGTCGGTGGCGCTTTGCCGTCCACGGTATGATTCGTGTGAATAAACTCGTAGCTTTGATCGAGCCCGACAACCGCGTTAACCATGCCAGCCAGCGAACCGGGGACGGATAGATCCGTGGAGGGTGAGCGAAGCGTCAGCCCCAGTTTTTTAACCTTGTACATGCCAAATTTCGTACCGAACGCCGCCTGTGCCTGCGCAACAGTTCCCTGTGCCGACACGTAATGGTGATTTGCAGGCGTGTAATTCACACTAAACCCCTGGCTTGTTAGCCAACTCTGGACTTGTGCCACCTGATTGGTGGTTGGCGCGAATTGCTGCCGGAATTGCGCGGGTGTCAGGTAGTGACGATATGACGAGCTGCGCGGATTGGACACAGCGCGCGCCAGCGCTTCGGCGCCGCTGGAATTGTTCCAGCCCAGATACACGCGGAATCCCAGTTTTGTAGTTGAGGTGACCGCGCCGACATAGTTGGACGAATTAGCCCAACTCGGTTTGCTACCGTGAAGCGTCGTTCGAGTCGTCGTCGAGCCAAGAGCGACGATCGTTAGCGCAACCGAAGAGAGGATTAAACATGCTGCGAGGAGTTTTTTCATAGGTTTTGGTTTGAATTTTTATGAATAGAGGTGCGCGACCTTGGGGCGGGGCACGTCGCTTGTCAATTTATATTTTTCATCAAAAATGGCCCTATTTTGCATGAAACGTGCGGTCGCGCCTGGTATCAGAACGGTAGAGCGCCTGTGCCAGACGCCAACCTGGGATCGGCTACTGACTTTAATCGCCTTGCGCAACCGCGTCGCCAAACGCGACATCGCCAGACTTGAGATCCAACTCAGCTTCAGCCGCCGTGCCAAACACACGCGCTCGATGATCATCAAATTCTCCCTCCCACCGCGCGACCACAATCGTGGCAAGACAATTCCCGATCAGATTCACGCAGGTGCGTCCCATGTCCATCAATTCATCGACGCCAAAGATGACCGCCACACCAATCGGTCCGAGACCTGCTGGCAGGAAGCTGTTCAACGTTCCGAGCAGAACGACCAGCGATGCGCGCGGCACGGCAGCGACACCTTTGGAAGTGATCATCAAGGCGAGCATCATCATGATCTGCCGATCCCAGCCCATGTGCTGACCGGTGGTGGCTTCGGCCGCTTGCGCCACGAACACCGATGCCATCGCCAAATAAAGCGTCGAGCCGTCCAGGTTAAACGAATACCCGGTTGGCATAACGAACCCGACAATATGCTTCGGCACGCCGATCCGTTCCATCGATTCCATCGCTTTCGGCAAGGCCGATTCGCTGCTGGTGGTTGCGAACGCGAGCGTAGCTGGCTCGCGCACTGCCCGCACAAATTGCCAGAGTGGCACGCGCGCGATGAAAATGACAAGGCCGAAAACCAGCACGATGAAAACGATCAGCGCCAGGTAAAGTGAGAGCACTAAATTGC
>DATLVQ010000217.1:0-3645 GCA_035577325.1 Bryobacteraceae bacterium
TCATAATCAGTTTTGTGCACCGCGTACGGCTCCTTAATGGCGCCACCGTTTCGGTAAACAACCTTTGCCGAAATCCTGATACGATCTCCTGGAGCACCAATAATGCGCCTCACGAAGGTCTGACGCCGGTCTATCGGATACGCGAAAACAACGATATCTCCACGCGCGAGAACGGGCTTTGGGAACCGTTGAACAAGAATGCGGTCGCCCATGAGAAGCGTGTCCTCCATCGTTCCCGTTGGGATCACGTACGGTCGTACGAAGAAGAAAGACACTGTGATTGATGCCGAGAACGCGATCCAGGCAAATTTCCTGCCTCGTTCGGCGCCGCTGATTGCCAACGATTTGCCCGCAAGAAGAAACAGAGAGCCCAGAATTATGGTCCAGGCGGCTAGCCCTAACATTCCCCGCGGTAACGTGGCCAAGCCGTCGGGCCGGAACTGGTTGAGCATGACGACAAGCAGTTGGGCGAAAAAGTATAGGCCGAACCCATAGGCACTCCATACTCGCCTTCGCATGATACCGATCCCTGCCATCAACGGAATGAGAGCAAAGGGGAGGATAATTATCGGGCCCATCAGTGCGCCGATAATCACCCCTCCCGCCAATAAGAAAGCGATAATGCTTGCAATCCTCGGGATCTTAGCTGAGATTGCCATGTCGGGTTCGTAACCGCTAGTATATACGTCACCCTTCCAGCCGACCCGTCCAGATTTGCACGCCGAGTTCCCCGTTTATCATGAACTCATGCGAATCGATGCGCACCAGCATTTCTGGGATATCCAGCGGTTTCAGTATCCCTGGATGCCGGCCGGAGAATCGCCGCTGCGCCGCAACTTTCTGCCGCATCAGCTCGCGCCGATTCTGGAGCGGAACAATTTCCACGGATCGGTTGTGGTACAGGCAAACACCATACTCGAAGAAACTCTCTGGCTGCTGGAACTGGCGGCGCAGCACGAATTCATCCGCGGCGTGGTCGGCTGGGTGGACCTCACCGATGCGCGTTTGGGCGCCACTCTCGACGAACTGCAGCGCCACCGCAAATTCAAGGGCGTCCGCCACCTGGTGCACGACGAGCCGGACGTCAACTGGCTGCTGCGTGGCGACGTGCTTCGCGGCCTGAGCGAGTTGGCGCGCCGCGATATTCCTTATGATCTTCTGCTGCGGCCGCCGCACCTGAAACTGGTGCCGCGCATCGTCGAGCGTTTGCCGAAACTGCGCATGGTAATTGACCATATCGCTAAGCCGCCCATCGCCGCGCAGAGCCTGGCTGGCTGGGCGGAAGACATAACGGCCGCCGCCAAATTCCCGCAGGTTTTCTGCAAGCTCTCCGGCATGATCACCGAAGCCGATCCGCGGAACTGGAAAGCCGAGCACTTACGGCCTTACGTTGCGCACGTGCTGGAACTATTCGGGCCGGACCGGCTCATGTTCGGCAGCGATTGGCCTGTTTGCACACTGGCAGGTACGTGGAAGGAAGTGCTCGCGGCGTTTACCCAGGCCATCGGCCCGCAGACCATCGAGACCCGCGAACGCCTCCTGGGCGCTACCGCGACACAGTTCTACCAGCTGGATTGACGGAGGCATCCACGGTTTCTCGTAGACATGTCACAATGAATGACATGAAAACGTGCATCCTTACCTGTGCGATGTTGCTCGGATTTTCGATGGTTCCGGCATTTGCGGGCGCATCGGAGGGCAAAGAAGTCTACGACAAAGCCTGCAAAAGCTGCCATGGCGCCACGGGCCAGGGCAATCCCGGCCTTGCCAAGATGATGAAGGTCGAAATAAAGCCGCTCGGCTCCAAAGAAGTGCAGGAAAGATCCGACGCCGATCTGAAGAAGATCATCACGCAGGGTACCGGCAAGATGAAGCCAGTGGCCAGTGTGACGGGAAAGCAGGTCGACGATGTGGTCGCATTTGTACGGACGCTGAAGTAGGCGACACAGGTTTTCCTGTGCTCCCGCTGCGCGACGATCACTGCGGCACACGTGCGGTGCCGGGGAAACGTTATGCCCTGCCTGATTGCGCAGGCCAAAGTAGCTGGCGAGCAAGATCTGGCTCCTCTCGAATGCTCGTCCCTTACGCCTTTCCTCGCCGCCCAAGTCGTAGGCATCGATGCTCCATGAGCCACAGTGCCCACCCAGAGCGATTCACACTCCCCTTCCGTTAAGATCAAAACTGGAGATTCCTCGAAGTGAAGCTTTGGTGCGCCCTGTTGCTCTTCGCCGCCGCTCTGCATGCGCAGCGGGGCCGCGGGGAACTGCACCTTGTGGTGGTCGATAGCACGGGCGGCGGTTTGGAATCGGCCGGCTCGCTCGTCAGCCAGGCCATACAGCTCAAACAATCCTTCGCCACCGACAGCCAGGGCCATTACACGGCGCGCAGCTTGCCGTTTGGCATCTACCGGCTGAGCGTCGAGCGGACGGGTTTTGGCTCGTTTTCGACGCTGGTGGAGATTCGCTCCGAAGTGCCGCTCGATTACAAAGTCACGCTCGGAATTGCGCCAATCGAGACTTCGGTTGTGGTCACCGATGCCGCCACACTGCTCGATCCGCATCGCACGGCCCCCGCGTATTACGTCGGCGAAGAAACGCTGCGCGACCGGCTCGGCGCTGCGCCTGCGCGCGCGGTGCTCGATCTGGTCGAGATGCAGCCGGGATGGCTTGTCGAGGCTAACGGCGTGCTGCATCCGCGCGGTGCAGAGTACAACACGCAATACGTGGTGGACGGCTTTCCGGTTGTGGACAACCGGTCGCCGGCGTACGCGCCGGGGCTCGACGTGGATGAGATCCAGTCAATGAACATCCGCACCGCCGGATATCCGGCGGAGTACGGGCGCAAACTGGGCGGCGTCATCGAAGTGACTACGGCGGAGGATATGCGCGAAGGCTGGCACGGATCGGCGGCGTTCGATGGCGGCAGTTTTTCGACCGCCAGCGGCTACGTTTCGGAGCAATATGCGCGCGGCGCCACAGTGGCCGGTGTAAACGTGGATGCCGCGCACACCGGCCGCTATCTCGATCCACCGGTGGAAGAAAACTTCACTAATAAGGCCAGCAGTGGCGGTGCCAGCGCGCATTTCGCGACCGGCTGGGACGAGAAGAATCGCATCCGCCTCTCGGTCAGCCGCAGGCGCACCGGGTTCCTGGTGCCGGACGAGCGTCTGCAATTCGGCGCCGGGCAGCGGCAGGACCGTCAGAACGAAGAGACCTCCGGTCAAATTTCGTACCAGCGCACGCTCGCGCCCTGGCTGCTGGGGAGCATCCGCGCGGCCGTGCGGGACCTGAGCGCAGGGTTATGGTCGAATCCGTTCTCGACGCCGATTCTGGCCAATCAGCAGCGCGGCTTTCGCGAGGCGTATACCGGCGGAGCGATTTCGGCGCATCGCGGCAGGCATGAAATGAAAGCCGGCGGCGAGTTGATCTGGACATCGGTTCACGAGGATTTCGGTTACCGGATCAGCGACCCAAGCTTTTTTTCCGCCGACGTGCCACTGCAGTTCCGGTTCGCGGGCAAGCAGCGAGGCCGTGAAGAGTCGGCTTTTTTGCAGGACGTGTTGCAGGCGGGCCACTGGACGTTCAGCGCCGGTCTGCGTTGGGACGGTTACCGGCTGCTGGTGCGCGATTCGGCCGTGAGCCCGCG
>DATLVQ010000218.1:0-11035 GCA_035577325.1 Bryobacteraceae bacterium
GGCGGAGCTGGCGCGTGGGGCTCTGCTTGAGGATGCGGTCGCGCGCGCCAAGGCGTTCATCACCGAAGCCATTCGCACCGCGCCAGGGCTCGGGCGTGGCTCCGGCCCCGTGAACCATCATGCGACGGTTAAGCTCGCGTCGGGCGGCGCGGGAGTATGAAGTTACCGGAACTGCTGCTCGAAGCTATCAACCGCGCGGAAATTCCGCTGCGATTTGAACCTGGGGCAGACGTGGCGGTGGCCGCGCCGGTCACGGAACTGATCCGGGCCTGGCTGCTCTCCCACACCCCGCGCGGCGGGGCTGACTCTGGGCGCGCTGGTTTGATTGACGAGCTGCTGCAGGAGTTGGATGGCGTCCGCGATCTCCCTGCCTGAGAAGCACAGACGCGCTCCGACGTTTCGCACTGAAGCATTATGACCAAAACACAGATCCGCTACCGCCTGGAACGGCCGCTGAACGAGGAATTGATGCCGCGCGTGGCCGACGCGCACTCCATCTATGGCATCATGCGCGTGCAAATGGCGCCATCCGGCCAGGAGATCATCGTCGACTACGACGCTTCACGGCTCTGGACAGAAGATGTGGGGGCTGCATTGAAGCGCGGTGGGATTCCGGTCGAGCTGGAAAAATAAAAAACCGGCGGCCGCACATTCGCCCGAAAGCATCCTGTACGAGCCCGCCGGTTCGCGCCACTTCAACTGCCCTGAATAAGAGCAAGACTGATGCCATTCGTAAACGATTAAAAAAGTTAACCCGGCAAGAATTACCCGGCCCTAAACAAGCTGAATTTACCCGCCGAAATTACACGAACGAGAAGATAATGCCCGATTTCTAGCCAGCCGCCTGGCGCTCGCGCCGCTCCCAACCTGGCTTGAACAGCGGCAAATAGTTCTCCTGTCGATAGGGATGTTTCTTGATCTCCTCAATGTTCAGATCCGTACCGAGGCCGGGCCGCTCGGGGACATCGATATAGCCGTTCACCACCACAACCGGGTTGGTCACGATCTCTTTCTCCCAGGGCTCGTTAAACTCGTCGAAGATCTCATGAATAAAGAAGTTAGGGATGGAGGCATTCAACTGCACGCAGGCTGCGGAGCAGATCGGACCCTGGGCGCTGTGGGGTGCAATCACACCAAAATGGGCGTCTGCCATTCCGGCCACGATCCGGGCTGTAAACAATCCGCCTAAATTGAGCGGTTCGGGCTGGAGGATATTCACGACCTCGTGTTTCAGCAATTCGGCAAATTGCTGCTTGCTGGAAAGGCTTTCGCCAGTGGCGACCGGTACCGGGCTGCGCCGGGCCACCTCGATCATGGCCGCGATGTTGGTGTGGGGCACCGGCTCTTCAAACCAAGCCGGCCGGAACTGGTGGATGGCTTCCGAGAACTCGATGGCCGTGGCTACGTTAAAACGGCAGTGCCCCTCGATCAGCATGTCGACTGACGGTCCGACCGCATCCCGCACCGCGCGGATAATGTCCACCGACAGATCGAAATCGTGCCGCGAAAGCGTCCGCCAGGCCGAGCCGAACGGGTCGAATTTCAGGGCCGTGTAGCCGCGGGCGGCCACTTTCTTGGCCTTTTCGGCGAAACTCTCGGGCGTCCGCGGCCCGCGATACCAGCCATTAGCGTAGGCGCGCAGTTTTTCGTGGCAACGCCCGCCCCACAGGTTGTAGATGGGCTGGTTGGTAGCCTTGCCGATGATGTCCCAGAGCGCGATTTCGATGGCTGCGGCGGCGCACATGTGGATCTGCGCGCCTTCGGTATAGACATCCCGGATGAGCCGCTGGGAGATGATCTCGACCTGAAACGGGTCCATGCCGAGGACCAGCGGAGTGAGCTCGTGAATCGCGGCTTCGACCGTTTTGCCGAAATAGTTCAGCGTGCCTTCGCCGACTCCGTGAATGCCTTCATCGGTCGAGACTTTCGCGAAAAGCCAGTTCTTCCAGGGGTTCCCGGCAATGTAGGTATCGATGGCGGTGATGCGCATAAGGAGCTATTGTAACGCGGGGCGGACGGCACTTCGTGAAGTCCGGTCGAAAGCAATCGAGACCGCAGAAACGACCGGACCAGTAGTTCCTCGCCGGCGCGGGCCCGGTGAAGGTAAGCGCTGAGCTGATTTTTCAGTTCCGCGACGTTCACGCTCCGCAGATATCTATCATGGCTATGTTGGCGGTCGACGCGCCCCGCCTTGTTATACTGGGCTTTCCCATGATTCGTGTCCGCTTTGCGCCGTCTCCCACTGGATTTCTGCACATTGGCAGCGCGCGCACGTTCATCTTCAATTGGCTCTATGCGCGCCGCCACGGCGGTACCATGATTCTGCGCATCGACGACACCGATGCCGGGCGCAATACACAGGCATCGCTCGACTCGATCTTCGACGGGTTGAACTGGCTCGATCTGGGTTGGGACGAGCAGTACCGGCAGTCCGAGCGCCTGGAACTGCACAAAGCGGTAGCCGAAAGTATCTTGCTCAAGGGCCTGGCTTACCGCGACTTCACGGCCGCCCAGAACGACGAAGGCGAAAAATCGCGCGCGGGCGCAGCCTGGCTGTTCAATCCGGGTATGCGCGAGCTGTCGCGGGAGGAGAGCGACCGCCGCGCGGGCGCCGGAGAAGGGTTCGTGATCCGCTATCGCGTGCCGCGTGAGCCGGCACGCGAAATTCACTTTACCGACGGCGTATACGGCGAGCAATCGAAATCCACCGCCGATATCGAAGACTTCGCGTTGCTGCGTAGCGACGGCACGCCGACCTATCACCTGGCATCGTGCGCCGACGACGCGGATCTCCGCATCAGCCACATCATCCGCGGGCAGGATCACCTCACCAATACTTTCAAGCACATTCTGATTCTCGAAGCCGCGGGCGCGGAGCCGCCGACGTTTGCGCATCTGCCGCTGCTGGTCGCCCCGGACGGCAGCAAGCTCTCGAAACGCAAGCACGGACCGGTGGTGAGCGTGACGACCTATCGGGATGCCGGATTTCTGCCGCACGCTTTTGTCAATTTCCTGTGCCTGCTCGGCTGGTCACCGAAAGACGACCGCGAGAAGATGTCGCGCCAGGAATTAGTCGATGCATTTTCGTTCGAGGGCATCAACAAATCGAACGCGGTGGTCAACTTTACGGAAGCCGATCCGTTCGATCCCAAGGCAGTGTGGTTGAATTCACAGTACATTTACGCGATGCCGGCTGATGAACTGGCGGTTCGATTGCTGCCGTTCGTTTGCGCGGCGGGCTTCCGCGTGGAACCGGGCAGGATGCGCGCGGTGACGCCGCTAATTCAAGAGCGGATCAAGCTATTGGGGGAGGTTGTAGCCGCGGCCGATTTCTTTTTCGCCGAGGAACTGCCGCCGTACGATACCGCCGAGCTCATCCCGCAGAAGGGCGATCCGGCGATGGCGCTGCGAGTCCTGGAAGCCGCGCGTGCGATTTTGCCGCCCATCGAGTTCAGCCATGACAAGCTTGAAGAAACGCTGCGGGCCGCGGCCGCTACTTTGGGCGTGAAAGCCGGACAGATGTTCCAGCCTATTCGCGTGGCGGTGTGCGGCCGGAAAAATGCCCCGCCGCTGTTTGCGACCATGGAAGTGCTGGGCCGGGATGCCTGCCTTGCGCGCATCGATCAAGCCATTCAGAAACTGCGCTCACAGAGCGTGGCAAAGTAAGATGAGCCCAAGTGGCGCGCAGTCGCGGCCCCTTGGAAAGAATTTATGAGTACGTCCAATCTCGACACGCTGACGCCCGATCCCGCTACCGGTCCGTCCAACTTCGTCCGCGACATCATCCTCGAGGATCTGAAAACCAACAAGTTCGGCGGAAAAGTGCACACGCGGTTTCCACCGGAACCGAACGGCTATCTGCACATCGGTCACGCCAAGTCGATCAATCTCAACTTTGGACTGGCGGAGGAGTTCGACGGACAGTGCAATTTACGGTTCGACGACACCAATCCGAGCAAGGAAGAGACCGAGTACGTCGATTCGATCATCGAGGATGTCCGCTGGCTGGGCGGCGATTGGGAAAACCGGCTGTACTACGCGTCGGATTACTTCGACCAGCTCTATGAGTGGGCGCTGCAGCTTATCAAGGCCGGCAAAGCCTATGTTTGCGATCTGACCGCGGAACAAGTCCGCGAGTACCGTGGCACTTTGACGTTGCCGGGCCGCGAAAGCCCGTGGCGCAACCGGACAGTGGAAGAGAATCTCGCACTGTTCGCGCGCATGAAGGCCGGCGAGTTCCCCGATGGCTCGCGAACGCTGCGCGCCAAGATTGATATGGCTTCGCCCAACTTGAACATGCGCGATCCTGTGATGTATCGGATCCTGCACGCCGAGCATCACCGCACGGGCAACAAATGGTCGATTTACCCGATGTACGATTTCGCTCACGGGCAGTCGGATTCCATCGAGCGCGTCACGCACTCCATCTGCACGCTAGAGTTTGAGGATCACCGGCCGCTCTACGACTGGTATCTCGACCAGTTAGGCGTCTATCATCCGCAGCAGATCGAGTTCGACCGGCTCAACCTGACCTACACGCTGTTGAGCAAGCGGAAGCTGCTCACGCTGGTGCAGGAAGGGCGCGTGAACGGGTGGGACGATCCGCGCATGCCGACGATCACCGGCATCCGGCGGCGCGGTTACACGCCGGAAGCGATTCGCAATTTCTGCCGCGCGATCGGCGTATCGAAAACCAACGGCACCATCGAGCTTTCGCTGCTTGAGCACTATGTGCGCGAGGATTTGAACAAACGCGCGCCGCGGGTGATGGGCGTATTGCGCCCGTTGCGCGTGGTGATCGATAACTATCCGGAGAACCAGGTGGAAGAGATGGAGGCGGTGAACAATCCGGAAGAGGCCGCCGCCGGCACGCGCAAGGTCCCGTTCTCGCGCGTGCTGTACATCGAGCAGGATGATTTTCGCGAAGATCCGCCGAAGCAGTATTTCAGGCTGTCACCGGGACGCGAAGTGCGGCTGCGCTATGGCTACTTTATTACGTGCACGCATGCGGTGAAAGATCCCGTGACCGGCGAAATCACCGAAATTCACTGCACGTACGATCCGGCAACGCGAGGCGGCAATGCACCGGATGGCCGCAAGGTGAAATCGACCATTCACTGGGTTTCGGCGGCCCATGCTGTGGATGCCGAGGTGCGTTTGTACGATAACCTGTTCTCGGTAGAGAATCCCAACGACGTGCCGGAGGGGCAGGAATTCACCGTGAATCTGAACCCGCACTCGCTCGAAATCGTGACGGGCGCCAAACTAGAGCCCAGCTTGCAGGGTGCGGCGGCGGGGAGCCGTTATCAGTTTGAGCGGCTCGGCTACTTCGCGGTGGATCCGGACTCGACGCCGGGCAAGCTGGTTTTCAACCGGACAGTCGCGCTGCGGGATACGTGGGCAAAGATCGAAAAGGCCCAGCGGGGCAAAGGATGATCATTCTGGGCATCGGCGGCATTTTGAGCGATGCCGCCAGCGCCGTTTTGGTGGACGGACAGCTGGTAGCGGCAGTGGAGGAATCGAAGCTGGCGCGCCGCGGTCGCACGCACACGGGTCTTCCCGAAGAATCCATCGCCATGTGTCTCGATCTCGCTGGTGTGCGGCCCGACCAGGTGGATTGTGTGTCGGTGGTCCGGCCGATTCCGGCGGCGCAGGAGAGCGGGCTGCACCTGAGCCTGCGATCTCGTTTCCCCAAGAGCCGCATGGCACTGATCGACCATCACCGCGCGCACGCCGCGTCGGCATTCTATGCTTCGCCATTCGAGGAATCGACCGTGCTGGTACTCGACCGTCACGGGGATTTCCGTTGCGGCTCCCGCTGGCATGCCAGCGGAGGCCAATTGCTGCGGCTCGAGAAAGAGCTCTATTCGCCGGACTCGCTGGGAGAAATCTACGGCCGCGTGACGGAGTTGCTGGGCTTCAACGCCAATGCCGATGAGCACAAGGTGCAGTGGCTGGGAGCGGCGGGCGATGACCGGTACCAGGACTTGTTTCTCGAAATCATGCACGGCGTCACGGGCGAGTGGCCGCGGCTTGATCGGTCGTATTTCGACGCCGAGCGCATGACGCATGGTGGCTTCAGCGGCAAGTTCTTTGAGCGCATCGGCCTGGCCGACCGCGCCGCCATTCCGGAAGCGGAGCGCACGAAGCTGGCGGCCGGCTTGCAGCGGGCCATTGCAGTGACCACGCTGGCCATGGCAGGCGATGGCGGAAATCTCTGCCTGGCGGGTGGGCTGGCCATGAATGCACTGCTGGTCGAATCGCTCGAATCATCCGGCAAGTTTAGCGGCGTGTTCGTGCAACCCGCGGCCGGAAATTCCGGCACGGCATTAGGCGCCGCGTTCGAAACGTGGCACGAGATATATCACCAGAAAACCCGCGTCTCGCTCGGTAACTTGTGCCTCGGGCCCAGCTACTCCGCCGAACAGATCAAGCGCGTGCTCGAAAACTGCAAACTACGCTTTCGCTATTTACTGACGAGCGATGAGCTGATCGAAACGGCTGTCAATCAGCTGAGTGAAAACAAAATCGTCGCCTGGATGCACGGCCGCATGGAATTTGGCCCGCGCGCGCTGGGCAACCGCAGCATTCTGGCTTCGCCGCACGATCCGTATTCGGCTGAAAATCTAAATTCGTACATCAAGCACCGTGAATCATTCCGCAAGTTCGCGGCTTCGGTCCCTGCCGAGCTGGCCAATGAGTACTTTGAGATCGGCTCGAATGCCCGCCATCTGGCGACCGTCGGGCGCGTGCGCGAGCGCTACCGGAAATGTTTTGAAAGCGCGATCCTGGCGCGTGACCTGATTCGCGTGCATGCGGTACCCGAAGAAGACAATCCGCTCTATTGGAAACTGTTGCACGCCGCCGGCAAGAAAAGTGGGCTGCCGGTCGTGTACAACACCTCCTTCAACCTGTTTGGGGAGCCGCTGGTCTGTACGCCGCGCGATGCCGTGCGCAGCTTCTACTCCTCGGGGATTGACGCCATGTTTGTAGGAAATTTCCTTCTGCAGAAATGAAGGCGCGGGCGTCTTGGCTGCGTCATCTTCTGGGTTACGGCAGCGGCTTTACGTCCGGCGGCACCCAGGATCGTCGCGCCTCCGCCGACCGCACTACATCGAACGTGTAATACTCGCGAAACAGATCGCGCTGCGGCGCAAACTCGGCCACCAGCATCCGTACCCGATCGATCCGAGTCGTGCCTGACCGGAAATTACGCATCCGAGCCTTCACTACGGCCAGCCAAAACAACGTAAGCGTCTCGTGATAGCCGCTATGGTCGCCATTGATTGTGCCGGTGCACTGATTATAGTAACGGACGCCGCGGCGGGCACGATCCGCGGCCTCTTCATCCGAGTAGCTGCTCAGATAACAGCCCGCGACTGCAATATGCGCCGCGTGGTTCCACTCCGGTTTCGGCCACGTACCGCGCTCGAAGCATTCCAGAAAATCGCTGAGCGCTTCTTCGTTCTCGAGGAAGCGGTAAGCGCAGTCGCCCATGCTTTGCCGTTGGTCAGCTCTTCATCAAGTGGCGCCGCAGGAAATCGGCCGCCGCGTGGTAAGCCTCGAGCCAGTGGGAATGGATGAGAAAGTCGTGGACGTCGTCGGGGAAGATGAGCTGCTCGAATTCCACGCCTTGCCTGCGCAGCGCTTCCACCAGCGTCACGGTTTCGCTGAATGGCACGTTGCGGTCGTCATCGCCATGGATTAGCAAAACCGGCGACCGCCACTGGCGCACGGCGGCCATCGGCGAAGACTCGAACGCCACGCGCGCGGCATCCTGCTGCTTCTGCGCATCGTACGACGGAACGAAATTGCGAATCACTACGTTCCAGTCGTGAACGCCGTGAAAATCCACGCCTGCCGCGAACAGATCGGACGCGCGCGCGAGGCCAAGCGCGGTCAGGTATCCGCCGTACGATCCTCCCCACAGCCCGATGCGCGCCGGATCGACGTCCGGCCGGTTGCGCAGATACAGCCCTGCGCCAACGACATCGTTGAACTCGCTCGCCCCGCGTGCGCCGTAGTTCCGGGCCTCGCGAAATTCCAGGCCGTAGCCGATGCCGCTGCGGTAATTGACCGAGAGCACGATAAAGCCCTGGCTGGCCAGGTACTGATTCATGGCGTAGGCGTTGCTGTAGTAGTACATATAATGCCAGCCCAGCAGCATCTGGCGCCTCGATCCTCCGTGGAAGAAAATCACTGCCGGCCGCCGTTCGCCCGCGCGTAAATCGCGTGGCAGAAAAAGCTGGCCGTGAATGCGCAGTCCATCCGCGGCCGAGATCATCACCGGCTGTGGCGTGACCAATTGCCCGGATGGAAAATCGGCGGGCAATGCATCGGGCGCTAGATCTTTCACGGCGGCTGCGCCCACGATGATGGCTGGACGCGGGGGCCTCTGCGCATCGGAATGCAGGAATGCAATGGCCTCGCGATCGCTGGTCACAACCGGCGCCCACTCGATACCCTCGCCGTTTGTGAGCGGGGTGGGTCCGGCATGATCCACCGCGACCTTCCACAAATGCCGCCGGTCGGTATCGCCCTGGTTCGATGAATACACTAGCTCGCGGCCATTCGGGCTCGCGGTCACGTGCTCTACTTCGAAATCGCCGGGCGTCAGCTCTGTCGCCGTGCCGCCTTGCCCCGGAACGGAGTACAGATGCACCCAGCCGGTCCGTTCCCATGGAAAGGCGATGCGCCCGTTCGTCCATAGCAACTGCTTTTGCGCGACCACCGCTTGAAACACGCTGCCGCGGCCCGATTGCGCGCGCCAGATTTGCCGGCCACGACCGCTGCCTACTTCGGCCGCACGGATCGACCATGGTTCTTCCGCCGCGGGCTTCGGGCCAAATGTAAATGAATCCGCCGACGCCGGAATGCGCAGGAATGCGATCTCGCGTGAATCGGGCGACCACACAGGTTCGCTGTCACGGTCCACGCTGGGATCGAGATAGCGCAAGGTCTTGGCCACCGGATCGAAAACGCCGATGAAGCTGTGATTGCCGCGCCCGCTCACAAACGCCAGTTTCGAGCCGTCCTGCGACCATCGCAGTGTGCCAGCCGTTCCACGCGAATGCACAGCCTGCTCGGCTTTCTCGTGGCCATCGAGCGGCGCCCACCAGACTTGGTCCTTAAATAAGAACGCCACCAGGTCGCCCTTCGGCGAAATCGCCGGTGATTGCCCTTCGCCTAGCTTGCGTGGTGCTCCGCCATCCGGCGCAATGACCCAAACGGCTTGTTCCACGCCCTCGGGATTGCTGCGCGGGTTGGGCGCCTCGCGCCGCATGTCGAAATCACCGCCACGCACGAACACGATCTCTCGGCCGTCGGGCGTCCATGACATTTCGCCGATATCCTGCCCGTCGTCCTGCGTGAAGCTGGTGATCTGCCGGCCGCGATAATCGGGCGGCCCAGCCACCCAGATATTGCGCGCCCCACGCGCATTCATTTGCCACGCCACGCGGCCGCCGGCGGGCGCGGCGACAAGGTTCTCGGGGAAGGGATTGGCCATCACCTGCTCGAGTGCGAACGGCTTCTGGGCCGCGGTCGCCCCGCACCCGCACAGGAGTGCCGACACCAACCACGATTTGCGCATGAAATTACTGTAGCGCAGCCGTGTGCGCGCATTCATCGTATCGATGCGCGCGGCCCGCCGTTTTCCATATTCAGCGTCGCAACAGCCGCTCCTCTAAAATGGTTGATACCTTCATGTCCAAGATATCCATTTGCGACCTCGATCTGAAAAATAAGCGCGTGTTCATTCGCGTCGATTTCAACGTGCCGCTCGCTGGCGGAGGCCAGGAAATCACTAGCGACAAGCGCATCAAAGCTTCGCTTCCCACCATCCAGTACGCCCTCGACCACGGCGCCGGAGTGGTCCTCGCCTCTCATCTCGGACGCCCCAAGGGAAAGCCCAATCCCGAACTCAGCCTGAAGCCGGTTGCGCGCCGTTTCGAGCAACTTCTCGGCCGTCCGGTCAAGATGGCGCCGGATTGCGTTGGCCCTGAAGTTGAAGCCATGAAGCCCGCCCCCGGCGAAGTGCTGCTGCTCGAAAATCTCCGCTTTCACCCCGAGGAGGAAAAAAACGACCCGGCATTCGCCAAAAAACTGGCCTCCCTGGCCAATCTCTATGTCAACGATGCATTCGGCTCTGCGCACCGCGCCCACGCCTCTACCGTCGGCATTATTGCCTTCATGCCCAAAGCGGCCGCGGGCCTGCTGATGGAAAAGGAACTGCAATATCTCACCATGGTGACCACCAACCCGGCCCGCCCGGCAATAGCGATTCTGGGCGGCGCCAAGGTTTCCGACAAAATCGAGGTCATCTCCAATCTCGCCAGGATTGTCGACCGCATCCCCATCGGCGGCGCCATGGCTTACACGTTCCTCAAATCTCACGGGCAGCCCACCGGTAAATCTCTGGTGGAGGACGACAAACTGGAATTGGCGCGCAGCCTGCTCGCATCCATCGGCGGCAAAATCATGCTGCCCGCGGATCACGTAGTTGTTTCCGAGCTGAAGGAAGGCGCGCCGTTTGAAATTGTCGACATCGTTCCGCCGGACAAGATGGGTGTCGACATCGGCCCCAAGACCGTCAGCCAGTTCGCGAAGGTGATCGCCGGCGCGAAAACCATCGTCTGGAACGGCCCTATGGGTGTCTTCGAGAAACCTCCTTTCGACCGGGGCACGGTTGCCATCGCCAAAGCCGTGGCCGAATCCGGCGCGGTGTCGGTGGTGGGCGGCGGCGATTCCGAAAAAGCCGTCAAGTCCGCCGGCGTGGCCGATAAAATTTCCCACATCTCGACCGGTGGCGGCGCATCGCTCGAATTCCTGGCCGGCATCACGCTTCCCGGCGTCGCGGCGCTCACCGATAAGTAGGACCACCGCTCCTGCCTGTCGTTCGGCGCGCCGCCGTGTCGCGCAGTCGGATATGGTAAATTGCACCCGATGAAACTCTTGTTCTGTGCCCTTTGCCTATTGCCTTTTGCCTCGCCCTCGCGCGCTCAAGTCTTCACTTTCACCCGCGAGCAGATGATCG
>DATLVQ010000219.1:0-6479 GCA_035577325.1 Bryobacteraceae bacterium
GGCCTGGGCCCGGAAGAGTTGACGAAGCTGCTCGGCTTTTCGCCCAAGGTGCAGCCGCGCAACGTGGCGCTGGTAGGATTGCGCGACGTCGATATTCTGGAGCGGCCGCATGTCCGCGGGAGCGGCGTGCGGGCATTTACCATGCGGGATATCGACGAGCGAGGGCTGCGATCCGTGATGAAGGAAGCGATCGGCATCACGACCGACGGCACGGCCGGCGTGCATTTGTCCCTGGACATGGATTACGTGGACCCGCAGTATGCGCCCGGGGTGGGCACGCCGGTGCGCGGTGGCGCCACATACCGCGAAGCGCATCTGGCAATGGAAATGATCTGCGATTCGGGACACATGATTTCGATGGAAGTGGTGGAGGTCAATCCGGTGATTGATGAAACGAACCGCACGGCCGACCTGGCGGTGGAACTGGTAATGTCGGCGCTGGGGAAGAAAATTCTGTGAAAATTCGCGTGGCGGTGATTTATGGCGGCCGCAGCGGCGAGCACGAGATTTCGCTGCGCTCGGCCGAATCCATCATGAAGGCCATGGATCGCTCGAAGTACGAGATCGCCGAGTACTTCATCTCGAAAGAGGGGAAGTGGAGACCCAGCCCGATCCTGCCCGAGCCTGGGGCCCATCGGGACATCGATGTAGTTTTTCCGGTGCTGCACGGGACATTCGGCGAAGACGGAACGGTACAGGGCCTGCTGGAACTGGCCGATTTGCCGTACGTTGGGGCGGGCGTGCTCGGGTCGTCGCTGTCCATGGATAAGGAAATGATGAAGCGCGTTTGTCGCGAGCGGGGGCTCCCGGTTGTGGACTATGTGACACTCGCGCGCGGCTGCATGGACACGGATGTGATCGTCGCACGCCTGCCGTTTCCTGTGTTCGTGAAGCCAGCAAACCTGGGTTCGTCGGTGGGTATCTCCAAAGCGCGCGATCGCACGGAGCTGGAGAAGGCGCTGTCGCTGGCAGCGGAATACGACCGGAAAATCATCGTGGAGCAGGGGATCGCCGGGCGGGAGTTCGAATGCTCCGTATTGGGAAACGAGAATCCCGAGGCGTCACTGCCATGCGAAGTTTTTCCGTCGCGCGAATTCTACGATTACGAGGATAAATATCTTCTCGACAAGGCCAAGTTCCAATTGCCGGCGGATCTTACGGCGGAGAAAACGACGGAGCTGCGGCGGCTGGCCGTGGCCTGCTACCAGGCGGTCGAGTGCGAAGGGATGGCGCGCGTCGATTTTCTGATGGAGGGCGCGAGCGGCCGGCTATATATCAACGAGATCAATACGATCCCGGGCTTCACCTCGATCAGCATGTATCCGAAGATGTGGGAGCACAGCGGCCTGGCTTATTCCAAGCTCATCGACCGCCTGATCGAGCTGGCGCGCGAACGGCACGCCGCAAAGAAGGCCACGAAGTTCACGCGCTAGAATAAGAGCAACGCATGGTAACGACGACCCGAACAGTCAGGTACGAAGAGTGGCTGAACATGCCGATCGTGGACGACGCCATCGAAGAAGTGGTGAATGGCGAGATCCGCATCATGCCGTCTAACAAATGGAAGCACACGATTATCATTGAGAACCTGTCAGACGCTCTCAAAGCCCAGGTGGATCGAAATGGAGTACGCATTGCCGCCTCTGTTTGCGGCCTGATCATCCGCAAGGCGCCGCTGACCTCCCGGGTGCGGGATCTGGCGGTCTTCATCACGCAAAACATTGTCGACCAAGACGGTTACGCCCATTCCGCTCCCGAGCTTGTCATCGAAGTCGCGAATACTCGCCGTCTGATGAACGAGAAAATCGGAGATTACGAGAGTATCGCTACGCCCGAACTTTGGATTGTTTCGCCGGAGGCTCAAACAGTCGAAGTATTGTTGCTTCAAAGCGGCAAGCTCGTTACGGAACAGGTTCTTTCTCGAGGCCAGCTCTCACCGAAGCTGTTTCCCGGCGTCGCCGTAGACGTGGCCGCAATCTGGCCCGACTGATGGCCCGTTTTCTTCCCGTAGTTTTGCTGCTCGCTTCGTCCGCTTGGGCAGACGATCTCGATTCCCAGGTGAAGCGCCTGGTGAGCGCGTACGCGCTGGTTGAGCAGAACGCAGCCGACCCGGTTTCCTCCGAGCAGGTTTTCTATCAGGGCGTGATTCCGGGCATGCTGCGTCGGCTCGATCCGCACTCGGTGTTTTTCGATCCGCAGCAGTTCGAGCAGCTCAAGCAGCTGGAGACCTCGACGCGCAAGGGATTCGGCAGCGTGGTTTCCGTTTTGCCAGGCCGCGTTTTCGTGCTGCAGACGTTGCCGGGAACGCCCTCGGCGAAATCCGGGATGAGTCCGGGGGATGAGATTCTGGCGGTCAACAATATCAGGCTGGACCGGCTGGATATGGAGCAGTTAATCGGTCTACTGCAGCAATCGCGGCAGCAGCCGGCACGGCTTGCGGTCCGGCGGCCCGGCAATGCGCGGATGCTCGATTTTACGCTCACGCCGGAGGAGATGCAGCAGCCGAGCGTCGAGCGTGCGTTTTTTTTGAAGCCTGGCATCGGTTACCTGCGCGTTGCCAGCTTCGATGAAAAGACCGGCGAACAGATCAAGAGCGCTATCGAGAGTTTGGGCGGCAAGAAACTGAAGGGGCTGGTGCTCGATTTGCGGAATAATCCGGGCGGCTTGCTGACATCGGCGCTGGAGACGGCATCATTGTTCCTGAAACCGGGGCTGCCAATCCTGACCGTGCGCGGGCGCGCCGTTCCGCAGAAAGAAGAAAAAGTTCCCGCTGACGCGCAACCCTATCAGTTCCCCGTGGCGGTACTGATCAATGGAAAGAGCGCCAGCGCGTCGGAAATCGTGGCCGGCGCGTTACAGGACCATGACCGGGGCGTGATTGTGGGCGAGCAGAGCTTCGGCAAGGGTCTGGTGCAAAGCGTTTTTCCGCTGGCCGATGCAACGGGCCTGGCGCTTACAACAGCGCTTTACTACACTCCCAGCGGGCGGTCCATTCAAAAACCGTTCGACCCTTCGCAATTCGCGCTGGGCGCGACGGCGGCGCATCCAAATGCCAAGACCGAATTCCACACCGATAAAGGGCGAGTCGTCCGCGGCGGCGGTGGCATTATGCCGGACGAGGTGGTCTATCCGCCGGAGGTTTCGCGTTTCAAAGCGGCGCTGGAGGGGTCGGCATCGTTCACTTCTTTCGCGACCGACTACACCCAAAAGCACCAAGTGACGGCCGCATTCGAGGTGACGCCGGCGCTGCTTGACGATTTCCACACGTTTCTGGCGGAGCACGGGATTCAGCCCAGTGTTGCCCAGTGGTCGAGCGACCTCGACTTCATCCGCAATCGTCTCAAGACGGAGATTTTCAACCAGACGCTGGGCGTCGCCAAGGGAGACGAAGTAGAAGCGCAGCGCGATCCGCAAATTCAACGGGCAGTGGAGCTGATCGCGGGCCATTGAAGCCGGGCCGGATTCGTCGGGCGATAAAAGAAACAACAGAGGCACCCTCCCTGCGCCACTGTCATAATGTAACGGAGGTTTCTCTTATGTCGACGCTGCTGTCCACCGAGCAAGAGACCAATCCATGGCTTGCGGCGGAAGCACGTTTCGATGAGGCCGCCAACCGGCTCAATCTCGACGATGGCATGTGCAAAGTATTGCGCAGCCCGACCAAAGAACTGACGGTTCACATCCCCGTGATGCTAGACGATGGCCGTCTGGAGGTGTTTACCGGTTACCGGGTACAGCATTCCATCGCGCGCGGCCCAGGCAAAGGCGGCATCCGCTTCAGTCCGGACGTGACGCTCGATGAAATACGCGCGCTGGCATCATGGATGACTTGGAAATGCGCCGTCGTGGGGATTCCGTTCGGCGGCGCGAAGGGCGGCGTGATCTGTGACCCCAGCGTGCTCTCAGACGGCGAGCTCGAGCGCATCACGCGGCGCTACACGGCGGAGATCATCGATTTTCTTGGCCCCGAGCGCGACGTGCCGGCGCCCGATGTGAACACCAATGATCGCGTAATGGCGTGGATCATGGACACGTACTCCATGCACGTGCGACACACCACCACTGCAGTCGTGACGGGAAAGCCGCTCGATCTGGGCGGGTCCAAGGGACGCACAGAGGCCACGGGGCGCGGATGCACGATCGTCGCGCTCAAAGCGCTGAAGAAACTCGGCATGGAACCGTCGTCGACGCGCGCCGTGATTCAGGGCTTCGGAAATGTGGGCGGTATGGCGGCGCGCCTGATGTCGCGCGCGGGATTCAAGATTATCTGCATCATCGAGTACGACGCGGCTATCTACAATGCGAACGGCCTCGACATCGCCGCGCTCATGGCCCATAAGAAGGAAACAGGGTCGGTGCGTGACTTTCCCGGCGGCGAGAATGTGGACCGGCACGACGCCATGTTCCTGCCATGCGATGTCCTGCTACCTGCCGCCACCGAAAACGTCGTGACCTCCGCCAATGCCGACCGGCTGCGCTGCCGCATTTTGTGCGAAGGCGCCAACGGGCCGACCACGCCGCTGGCGGACGAGATCCTGCGCGAGAAGAAAATCTTCGTGATCCCCGATATTCTGGCCAACGCGGGAGGCGTGACAGTCTCCTACTTCGAATGGGTGCAGGATCGCCAGGGCTTCTTCTGGAATGAGGACCTGGTGAACACGCGCCTGGAGGAAATCATGGTGGCGAGCTTCGATGCCGTGGTTAGCTATGCAGAAAAACACGGCGTGAACAACCGCACCGCGGCCTACATGCTCGCGCTCGATCGCGTGGCGTTCGCCATCAAACTGCGCGGAATTTATGCGTAGTGGAGCGAACTCTGCGATCGCCTGCGCCGCAAATGGCAGGCGAAAACGCCGGCACTCCTTCAATGGCATCTGACGCCACTACGCCGCTGATGCGGCAATACAACTCCATCAAGCAACAGGTTCCCAAGGCCCTGCTCATGTTCCGGCTGGGCGATTTTTACGAGCTGTTTTACGACGACGCCGTGGTGGCCGCGCGCGAGCTCGAAATCACGCTGACGGCGCGGAACAAGGAAAAGGGCGCGGCGATTCCCATGTGCGGCGTGCCGTACCATTCCGCCGAAGGCTACATCGCGCGGCTTATCCAAAAAGGGCATCGTGTGGCCATCTGCGACCAGATGGAAGATCCTCGCGTGGCGAAAAAACTGGTCAAGCGCGAGATCACGCGCATCGTGACGCCGGGAACCGCGACCGACGCGCATCTGCTGCGCTCGCACGAAAACAATTATCTGGCGGCGGTGTCGCTCACCGGCAGCCGCGCGGGTTTCGCGTATGTGGATGTTTCGACGGGGGAGTTCCGCGCCACCGAGGTCGCCACTTCGGAAATCGCCACCGCCATCGAACAGCTGAGTGCGCGCGAAGTGCTGTTTCCGGCCGACCTGCCGCTGCTTGTGCCGGAAGAGAAGATTCGGCGCCTGCTCCGCACGGAATGCGAGAGCTGGACATTCAGCCACGATTACGCCGACCGCACCCTGCGCGATCACTTCAAGCTGCTTTCGCTCGACGGCTGCGGTCTGGCAGAGCGCCAGGCGGCGGTCTGTGCGGCCGGAGCGATTCTGCATTACCTGCAGGAGACACAGCGCGCGGCGCTCGATCATTTGGACCGGCCGTCCTACTATGACCGCGCCGAAGGCATGGTGCTGGATGCGGTCAGCGTGAGAAATCTTGAGCTGGTGGATCCGTTATTCGCGGGCGAAGGCGCGACGCTGCTGTCGGTGATCGACCAGACCTTGACCGGCATGGGTGGGCGGCTGCTGCGGCGGCGCCTGCTCAGCCCGTCGCTCGACCGCGCGGAAATCGAAGCGCGCCTCGATGCCGTGGGCGATCTGCTGGGGGATGCGATCGTTCGCGCGCAAGTGCGCGGCGAATTGAGCGGCGTACTGGATGTCGAGCGGCTGCTCGCCAAGATCACGATCGGGTCCGCCGGGCCGCGCGAGCTGCTGGCGCTTGGAAGGTCGCTCGAAAAGATTCCATCGCTCAAGAAGACTATCGCGGGGCGGCAGGCACGAAGACTCGCTGCGCTGCGAGAGCAGCTCGACGAGATGCCGGAGGTGCGCGACCGCATTCTGAACGCGATTGCCGACGCGCCTCCGGTGAATGTCGTGGATGGCGGGGCTATTCGCGCGGGCTACAATGCGGAGCTCGATGAGCTGCGCGATCTCCGCCAGAACGGCCGGCAGTACATTGCGCAGATCGAATCGCGCGAACGGACGCGCACCGGCATTCAGTCGCTGAAAGTGCGGTTCAACAACGTATTCGGTTATTACATCGAGATTTCCAAGGCAAATCAGCACCTGGCGCCCTCCGACTATGAGCGCAAGCAGACGCTGGTGAATGCCGAGCGGTTCACGACGCCAGAGTTGAAGGACTACGAGCGTAAGGTGCTCGATGCCGAGGAAAAGATCCTGACGCTCGAGAAGGAACTCTTCGGCGAAGTGCGACGCTTTGCCGCCGAGC
>DATLVQ010000220.1:0-7896 GCA_035577325.1 Bryobacteraceae bacterium
GAAAAAAAACGTTACAGGCTCACCTCCCCACCGTCACGAACACCCCACCCTGCGTCTGCACGCCACCAATCCTCGCCACCAGTGGCTGATCGCCGGCGGGCACCGTAGTCGGTACGGTGACGTTGAACTGATCGAGTCCCGAGCCGCTCAGTCCGGCGAAAGATACCCGTGCCTGCTGGCCGCCGATCAGAATCGTTACTGAATTAGCCAGAGACGCGGCATGGGTGACCAGCTTTGATGCCGGTAGCCAGGGGTCCGTCAGGCCGAAGCCAGTACCCCAAAGCGAAATGATCTCGCCGGGTTTCGCCGGCGCAAATGTTCCACCCTGTACCAGGCCGGGCTGGCCCACATAAGTGCCGTCGGCACGTGTGGCGGCGGCATACTGGGTGCCTGCGAATTGAAACAACGTGGGCGCCATCGCGCGTTTGTCCGCTGGAAAAAAGTTGCTCGCGCCCTGTGCTGTGGTGAGCTGCACCTGCACCTGTCCCACCGTGGCATCGTCGGGCACCAGCACATTCACTTGCGCGGGACTGACGTAAGATACATACGCCGGAATTCCGTTCACCGTGGCTGATACGCCGTCTAACTGGGTAGGCAGATTGTTATCGACGAAATCCGAGAGCGTCCATTGCCTCGTAGTTTGCGATAAGTTCGTGCCAAAAATGGTGATCCAGGTTGCGGAAGCGATGCCCGGTTGGAAGCTGGCTCCGTTCACGGCCGATTTGATGCGCACGCCCGCCCCGGCTCCCGAACTTACTTCCGCTTTATAAGTGACACCACTCACCGATGACAAGGTAAGTGTCCCCATCGACGAAGGGAATGAGTCGTTAAACGCAAACGCGGCGGACGCTGAAACCGGACTCAGGCTCGTGAACAAATGGTAATTCGCAAATGCATTGCTGCTCGCGCTCAGCCAGTCGGATACATTGTAGTGCCAGATGCCGGCGGCGAGCTCGTTGGGATTCGGATTCGCAAACACCGCCTGGTCGCCCATCAACGTTCCCGATCCGATGCCGGCGATCCAGAAAGTTGCCGGCGTCCCGGCCGGCGTGGTGAAAGCTGTTGCACAGCATGACGGAGTTGTGATCAGAGTTGTGTCCGACTCAAAAGTAAAAGTGAATGCGGCGGAGTTGTATGAATTGCCTGCTACCGAGCCGCTGCCGGTGCCGGAGATAGTAATGGTAAGAGGATCGGCGCTCGCAAGCGCAGTAAGCAGTAATCCGGCGATTAGTAACTTTCGGTTCATTCAAGTTTCTCCCGGGAGGTTATCCCTCTTATCTGTCCTGCTTGTTGTATGTCCTGCTTGTATGTCCTGAATTTAAGAGCACATGAATAACCTGTCCGGAGAGTTGAACTCGCGCTGGCGTGTGCTGCCGCACTACTTAGGCCAAGCTGCGTAAGTTCTTTTTCGGACAATTCCGGAGACGTCGCAGATGCAGGAGAACGGTAAAAGTGATAGGCGCGCCAGAGAAAATAGGACGGCCAAAAGCCTGTCGCCGCGGCACTCTTCCTTAGCTTGCGTCAGGGGTCGTCAGACGGTCGAGCTGCGTCTTCAGGAGCGACGGGTCGAACCCAAATGGTCCCGGCTTCGTCTTGAACGCCACGCGGCCTTGGCGGTCGATCAGGTAGATGCGGTCGGGCCAGCCGGTGTAGGCGCGCTCGGTCGAGTCGCTCATGTCGTCGATCAGCGCCGGAATCTTGATGCCGAGCTTCGTGACGCAGTTCGTGGCGACGCTGGTCCGCTCCTCGAAACTCCGCGGCAGCCGGAAAACCACGCTCTGCCGGATGTTACTCGGCATCTGCCAGACGTCGCTGGCATGAGCCTCCTGGATGTAGACCACGAAGAACGCGACGCGGTCCCTGTACTGCTCATACATCTTATTGAGCGCGGGAACCTCCCGGCGAAAGGGCGGTCAAGTGTAGCTTCCGAAAATCAGCACTACGGGGCGGTGGCCGCGGAAACTGGAGAGTTGGACGACCGATGATTTGTCGCGGGTTGGCAGACGGAAATCCGGCGCGGGATCGCCAGCCTGCAGAACTCCGGCGCGCGCGATTGCCCACAGCGATTCAAACGGCAGCACCGACATTGAAATCGCTGGAAGCTTCGCCATCACGCTCCCGAACCGTGTCGGCGTCTGCTTCATGGCGATGAACAAAACGGCCACAAGCACGGCATAGACGATGACGAGCGTCGTTATAATGCGCAATAAGGGACGCAATATTCTTCGTTTTGTTTTGACCCGATCTGCCGGCGACATGGACTCTCTTCTTGATCTCCTTCGGCGCGAACGCCATTGCTCCACCGCAAGCAGAAAAAGGGCGGCGGACTCAGGCGAGCATAACGTGCGGCATAGAGCTGATCAATAGCGCAAATGTACTAACCCGTCCAAAATTCATCACATCCGTGGCCTTTCCAGTTGCGGAAACCAATCCCGCCACGACTGCGTCCGTTTCAAGTGAGAGTGTGTGTTCGCTTTCGTCGCGTTGAGCGAGCGTGTGGAACGGCACCGCCCATAAATTGTGCCATCAAGGCCAGCCGTGAAATTGGAAGGCTGGCTGCTTACGAACGTTCGAGGTCGAAAAGGATTCGACTAAAGGATTTTGGCCATGTTCGAACCTTGTCTCTTATTAGCTCACTCGGAGCGGTGGAACTTAACTTCGCTCATTTTCATTCCGCTCGATGTGGCGGGGCTGGTGTTGTCGTTGTGGCTGATTGTGGGCGCGATCAAAGGAATCCTCAACCCCTCCGAGGTTTCAAGAAAGCACGCAGCCAAACGGCGCGTCAAACATGCCGCGTCCGAACCACAACTACTCAATGCGTTGCTGGCGAAGAAAGCAGCGCGCGGTTCCGGCCGGCTTGAGCCTGGCTCAATGACCAGTTTTCCCCGTAACCGCCAGCTCAACCGGCTTTCCTAGAACGCCATCGTACTCGCGATAGTCGATGCCCATCAAAATGGTGGGCGCCATGTCGCGCTGGAATACTTCGACGGAATTTTCGATTTCTCCGCGCGCCGGCGTATCCGGTCCAATGATCGCCATATCTCGAATTGCAGCGCGCTCAGCTCATGCATGGCGCCGAATTCTGCGGGCCATCGTAATCCCGATGGCCCGCGTTGATCGATCCTGGCTGATGCTCACCGATGAAGTGAAACATCTCCCATGAGCCAAACAGCGCCACCTGCGTGGGTGGAGGCCCAAGTCTGCGCTGCAGAAATTCGAGGACGGTCGGAGTCGGACTCCGCACCGCATCATTGCCCCGAATCGCATCATCGTGCAAGAGCCCCGTAAGGATTT
The DNA here is from genome assembly GCA_035577325.1 of Bryobacteraceae bacterium. Classification (GTDB taxonomy): domain Bacteria; phylum Acidobacteriota; class Terriglobia; order Bryobacterales; family Bryobacteraceae; genus QHXW01. Next base: position 3,295 of record DATLVQ010000220.1, read on the forward strand.
CGGAGTAGCCTGGATACGAAACTCGTTACGCGTTTGTGACGCGCACCGAACTGTCCTTCTTCACATTGCCCAGCGCCACGCCCTTCGGCGCCAGCGTACCGCAGAAAAACGGCATCAGAACTTTGCGGCGTTCCTCCGGTGTGTCGCGCCATAGCTTGGCTTTAAGTGTCGCGGCTCTATCCATCCCGCCGCTTTTCTGATCCTTCAATATCGGATCCATGGCGCATCGCAGAGGTCTTCATTAACAGACGATGAAGTCCGCAACTGCACGTGGCCCGGGCGCGTTTCTGTAGTCAGGAGACGCTATGAAACGAGCATTCTGGCTGGCGCCCGCGCTGGCCTTGTTTTCTCTAGTCGGATGCGCCGCGCGTGCTTCTTACTATGCGGTCGGACCGCCGCCACCGCCGGCCATCTATGGCGCCGTGGGTTACGCGCCGGGACCGGGTTACGTATGGATCGATGGTTTCTGGGACTGGCACAATCGCTACGTCTGGGTGCCGGGATATTGGAGCCGGCCGCCGCATCCGCATGCGAGATGGGTGCCGGGACGCGCCTACTACAACAACCACCGCTACTACTATCGGCGCGGCCACTGGCGCTGAAGAGCCAGATAGGCGATTTCACGGTCTGCTGGCGGGCCAATGGATTTGAAAGCGACGTTGCGAAACTCTCGCTAGTCCGAAGCCCGCCAGAGTGACGATGGCTCCGGCCGTGAACCCGCTACAAGCCATCAGAACCTGTGACAACACACATCCCTCTCCGGAGCACGTCGGTCATGGACACTTCAGAGATTTCGGTTGAAACTTTTGCAGAAAACTTGACCATGCGCAGTGGTCGAATCGCCTGCGCCTACGTATAGCGCGGCACCTGCGGATCAATCTCCAGGCTCCAGCGATCGATTCCGCCCGCCATGCTGGCGCAGTTGTCGACGCCTTGCTCGCGCAGCCAGCCCACCACTTGCAGGCTGCGCATGCCGTGATGGCAGTACACCACGATCTGGTTTTCTTCCTCCTCGAACAGCGGCAGCGCCTTGGGAATCGTGCGCATGGGAAATAGTTCCGCGCCCTCAATGCGCGCGGCCTCGAATTCCACAGGCTCGCGCACGTCCACCAGGCGCAGCCCTTTGCGCTTGTCGAGCAGGCGCTTTACTTCTTTGGGAGTGATCTCGAGCGGGGTCGGCTTCGTCATGCTGCTGCGGCTAAGTGCGCCGTTCGGCGTGCTCGGCCACGCGATTGGCTTCGGACTTGCGCCGAATTTCGATATTCAGCCGCTTGATTTTCTGATTCAGCGTGGAAAGCGGCACGTGCAGGCTGTCGGCGGCGTCGGTCTGGCTCCAGTTGAACTGCTCCAGCCGCTCGATGATGATGCGCCGCTCGAAATCCGCCACGATTTCGAAAAGCGAAGCATCCGCCGGCAGCGGGCCGCCGTCCCCGCGATGCAGCCTGATGCCGCTGGCTTGCAGTAAGTGATCCGGAAAAACGTCGATGGGGACCGCCACATCCGCCGCCAGTACCACGGCGCGCTCCACCACGTTTTCCAACTCGCGCACGTTCCCCGGCCAGTTGTGGTCCATTAGGATCTGCATGGCCTCCGGCTGGAAATGCAGCAGGGAGCGGTTGGAGCCATCCAAATACTTCTGGTTCTCGCGACAATACTTGGTGAAGAAGAAATCCACCAGCGCCGGAATGTCCTCTTTGCGCTCGCGCAGCGCGGGCAGCGCGATGTTGATCACGTTCAGGCGGTAGTAGAGGTCCTGGCGAAACCGGCCTTCATCCACCAACTTCTTCAAATCGTCGTTCGTCGCCGCCAGAATCCGCACGTCTACTTTGACCGTATCGTTCGAGCCTAGCGGTTGAAATTCCTTCTCCTGGATCACGCGCAGTAGTTTGGCCTGCGTCTCTGCGCCGATGGTGCCGATCTCGTCGAAGAAAATTGTGCCGTGGTTGGCGACTTCAAAGTAGCCCTTGCGCGTCTGGATGGCGCTGGTGAATGCGCCTTTCACGTGGCCGAAGAGCGTGGATTCGAGCAGGTCCTGGGGCAGAGAGCCGCTGTTGACCGGCACAAACATGAATTCGGCGCGCGGCGAGTGCGCATGGATGGCTTTGGCGATCAGCTCCTTGCCGGTTCCCGTCTCGCCGGTAATCAGGATGGTCGAGCGGCTGGCCGCCACCTGGCTCACCAGGTCGAGCACACGCACCATGCGTTCGCTCTTTCCGATGATGTTAGGAAAACTATACCGCTGCTTGAGCGCGCGCTTGAGGTGCGTGTTCTCGTAGAGCAGCCGCCGCTCGGCGATCGTGCGGTCAATCTCGATCAGCAGCTTATCGTTTTCCCAGGGCTTGGTGAAATAATCGTTGGCGCCCAGTTTTAGCGCGTTCACCGCGGTTTCGGTTGAGCCGAACGCCGTGATCATGAAAATGGGAGTCTCAAGGTCGCGGTCGCGCACGTCGCGCAGTACGTCCATCCCGGAGCGGTCCGGCATCATCAGGTCGAGCAGAACCAGGTCGTAGACACGGGATTCCAGGCGCTTGGTCCCGTCGGTCCCATTGGCGGCGAGATCGACTTCGTAACCTTCTAAACTCAGCAGCGCATCCAGGCTTTCGCGGATGTCAGCCTCGTCATCGATCACCAGAATTTTGCCTTTGGGGGATGAATCCGTGGTTTCTTCCGCTGTGGCGAGTTCAGGCATTCACCGGCTTCCTCTGTGGATCACGCACGCGCGCTGCCGTTTTCGACCAGGGAAGCGCGAGATGAAAACGGGCGCCACCGCCGGGGCGGCTGAAAACTTCGATCGTACCGCCATGTTCTTGCATGATACCGTAGCTGACCGAAAGCCCGAGGCCCGTTCCCTTACGCGCGGCCTTGGTGGTGAAGAAAGGATCATAAATGCGGTGCAGGTGTTCGGGCGCGATGCCGTGCCCGGTATCGCTGACTTCCACGCGCGCGCCGCTCTCTTCCACCGAGGTCGTCACTTCCAGTACGCCCCCGGTTTCCATGGCATCGCGGGCGTTCAGAAACAGGTTGAGAAACACCTGCTGTAGCTTGCCCGCATTGCCGTGAATTGGCGCGAGGTCGGGGTCGAGATGGGTGCGGACCTCGATGCCGGCTTTCTTCACCTGATGCTCCACCAGCGACAGCGTCTCCTGGATGACGCGGTTGAGATTCACTTCGCCGAAGTCCGTAGTCGACGTGCGCGAGAAGTTCAGCAGGCCGTTCACGATTTCGCTGGCGCGGAACGTCGACTTGGCGATCTTCTCCAGCATGCGCGATTTCTGATCGTCCTCGCTGACCTGCTTGGCCAGCATCTGGGCGTAGTTCGAGATCACGGCGAGAGGTGTGTTGACTTCGTGCGCCACTCCCGCCGCCAACAGGCCAATGCTGCTCAGCTTGTCCGCCTGCACCAGGCGCTTTTCGAGTTCCGCGCGATCGGTCACGTCGTCGAAGATGATCAGGCGGCCGATATGCTCATGGTGCTTCGAGACCAGCGGAGCGATGGCGATATTGAGTGTGGCCTCGCGATAAGGCGCGTGCCCGTTGGTCTCGCTTGTTTCGTTTCCATTGCCGCCGTTTCCATTGGCGCTGCCAGTCGCCGTCGCGTACTTGACCGCCGGGCGCAGGACAAATTTGTAGATGTGATGGATGCCGGTATCGGTGCGCACGTGCTCGAACTGTTCGGCCAGGTCGGCGGGGAAGAGCGCCGAGAGCGGTTGTCCCACAGCTTGGTCGCGCGCAATGCCGGTAAGCCGCTCGATCTGCGTGTTCCAGCTCTCCACGCGATCGTCCAGCCCAGCCGCCAGGATGCCCACGTTGATGGATTCGACGATGTTCTCGCTGAATTCCTTGAGCCGCTCGTACTGCTCCACCTTGCTCGCCAGAGAACTGTAGAGGCGCGCATTTTCGATCGCAATCGCTACGTAGCCAGTCAGCGTCAACAGCAGCTCCAGGTCGACGCTCGAAAGAAAATCGCCGTCCGCCGTGCGGCTAACGCCAAGAAAGGCGACGGTGCGCCCATGCGCCACGCAGGGCAGGTAATAGGTAAGGTCCAGATCTTCGATGGAGCGGCGCACCGACGGCGGCCACGTGCTAGACACTGCGTCGAGACGGTAGCGCGTGCGCTCGAAGAACAAGTACGGCTGGTCGCGCTTCCAATTGAGGAAACTCAGATCCAGCGGATCGCTGGACGTAATTGGGCGCGTGTTCCGGTCGCGAAGTCCGACGCCCATCCTGAGATTGAACTCGGCCGCCTCATCATCGCGCGCCGTATCTGCCAGGAAAAACGCCAGGTGGCTGATGGAAAGCGTCTGCGTAAGCCGCTCCGCAACCGCGTGCAGCATGGTGTCGAGATCGGTCTCCGAGCTGAGTTCGCGGGCGAATTCCACCAGCGTGCGCCGGTAGTCGTATTGCTCGCGATAAAAGTAGCGGTCGAGTCGCTCCTGTATCCAGTTGCGGATGGGCTGGAACAAAAACGCGGCAGCCAGCATGACGGTAATCAGTCCCGTGTTGCCCAAGTCCTGGAAATTCTTCTGCACCAGGCTGGCTAGCGAGAAAATGATGCCGTAAAAAGCGGCCAGCACGCACAGCGTGGCCAGCGTGTATGCATAT
>DATLVQ010000221.1:0-4984 GCA_035577325.1 Bryobacteraceae bacterium
GCGTGTACTCATCTTTCCGCAGTGAATAAGACTCGCCTTGAATCTCCAGCGTGGCGCCCTCGGGATCGTCCGCGTGAGCGATGCGGAACGGAATGCGCATCGAGTTGCGGCCTTCGACAAAGGCATTTTCCGGACCTTCGAGCTCACCTTCGATCGCGCCATCGACCATGCGCAGTGGATAGCGGCTGCCACCGACGACGCGGCCTGTTTCGATATGGGTCGAGAAGTGCGAGAAGCTGCCCTGCGTGCCGCGGAGGTCGGGCGTGCACATGGCCGAGAGCATGCGCCCGTTGAAATCGTCCGGGGGGAACGTGATGGGCACGCGCAGAATGGTGCAGCCGATCGCGTGACGTCCCAGAATTTTCCAGAACGGCTCGCTTTTGCGGCGCATCTCAACCGAAGGTCGCGAGAGTGGGATACGCAGCTTGCCCAGTTTCAGAGTCCGGCTCGCCGGCCGTACTTTGGACGACGACAACTCGGGCACATACGTCTTCAGGTCGCGATTCAAGAAATCGAAAATATTGTGCTTCGCTGGATTCACGCCTGTGGCGAATGTCGACCAGGCCACCGGAGACAGGGCGGGAAATGTCGTGCGCAGTTTCGAGTACGATCCCTGCTCTTTAAGCCTGCTCAAGTTCGGCAGTTTGCCTTCTGCCATGTAGCGCTCGGCCAGACCGGGATCGAAACCGTCGAGCCCGAGAAAGATAAGTTTCTTGATCCGCGCTTTGCGAAATCCCTGGCGCCGGCTGACCAACAGCCACGCCATACGGAAGGGCCACGCCAGCAGCGAAACGACGCTCAGCACCAGAGAGGTGATCAGAGTAAGAAACGAGCCGAGAAACGCGAAGCCGGCGCCGGGGCCAATATAGGCGAGTTGCGCGCCGCCGTGGGCGTTCGCATGGCCAGCGGCAACCACCATGAAAGCGGCCGTGCAAAGGAAAAGTAGAGCGTCCCGCCGCTTCATCGGATCTTACCTTCGACGAACGGTACCTCGAGGACCTTTTCGTGCTGGATCGGCCCGTGCCCGAAGTACCCTTCTTCGCCGAATAGCTCGCCGTGATCCGAAGTGATAGTGATGTACGTGTTCTTCGGCACCAGATCGAAAAGCTCCTCGACCACCGCGTCCAGATATTCTACGGCTTCGATTTGACGGTCCCGCAATTTGGCGAGCTTGCCATTGTCGAACATTTTCGTCCGGCCGCGCCGCAGCTTGCCGCCGACGATCGCTTCGTCGAGATGCTTGAACACGCCATGCACACCGCTGATGCGCGGCCACTGGTCCTCGGGCTCATCGGGCAGCGCATACGGATAATGCGTCTCGCCCACATTGAGCAGGTGGAACGACGGCTGATCCTCCGGAAAACGCATCTGACGCACCATGGCGCGCATATCGTTGTGCTTCGGCATAAGCCGGTAGCTGTCGAAACCGCTGTTCAGCACTGTCGCCGGATTCAGCACCGGTAACGAAACCATGGCATTGGTGCGATAGCCGAGATTGCGCAGCAGCACCGGCAGATTAAGGCGCGGCACGAAGCTGCGGAACTCGATGCCGCCCGCGCCCAGACGCTCGTTGAACTTGAAAAAATCTTTCTTGTAGTACTCCGACGCGTAGACATTGCGAGGGCTTGTATGCGGCATTAAGCCCATCAGCAAGTTGAAATGGGACGGCGCGGTCCACGTGGCATACGACCACCGTTGCTCTACTTTTCCGAGCTTGCGCATGGTTCGCGGGCGCGCGCTCATAAATGAATCGTACCGGCAGCTATCAAAGACCACGAGAACGTAATGATTATGGACGCCACGTCTCGCGTGGCTTCGCGCGGCCATCTCTCAGCCAGTTTAGCGTGGGCGCTCTTGCATTTGTGAAGCTCAGCGGTTCACACTCAACATAATGAAAATTGTTCCAGCTGTAGCGGTCTGCCTGCTTGGCTTGGCGACGCGGGCCGTTGTGCCCGCCGCGGAAATTCCGAAAGCTCCTCCCGCCCCGGCGCCGGATGAGCGCTACAAAGCCGACATCCTCTTGATCGTGGCGCATCCCGACGACGAGACCGCAGTGACCGGTTATCTGGCCAAAGCCATTTTCGACGAGCACCGGCGCGTGGCCGTGATCTTCGGAACAAGAGGCGATGGCGGCGGCGACTCCATGGGGAATGCCCAGGCAGCAGCGCTCGGTGCTGAGCGCGAGATCGAAGCGCGCCGCGCGCTGGCATACTTCGGCGTGATGAACGTGTGGTTTCTGAACGGACCCGATACGCCCGGACAAGATGTGCTGCGCTCGCTTGAAACCTGGAACCATGGCGCATCGCTCGGGCAAACCGTCCGCCTGGTCCGCCTGACTCGGCCTGAGGTGATCCTGACATGGCTGCCCGCTTACGTCGCGGGAGAAAATCACGACGATCATCAGGCGGCGGGCGTGATCGCCACCGAGGCATTCGACTTGGCCGGCGACCCGACGGCATTTCCGGAGCAGGTTTCGGCGCCGCGCGACCGGCAGAATATCAGCAACCTGACCGAAGGCCTGCTGCCCTGGCAGCCGAAGAAGCTCTACTACTTTTCCGACGCGTCGCATACCGACTTCCAGGAAGGTAAGGGGCCGAAGTATGCGACGGACAGCATGTCTCCCGCGCGCAAGCTGCCGTATTACCGGCTGGCCGCCGAAGAGATGGCTTTTCACCTGACGCAGGGCGATACAGGGCAGATGGCGAAAGAAGCTTTGGCGAAAGGCGATTTCAAATATTTCCTCGACCCGGTGCGCTTGGTCTTCGGAAAATCGCTGGTCAAAAGCACGGTCACTGGAGATATTTTCGAAGGTGTCGAGGCCTCGCCAGTTCCGTTTGCGCGCGTTCACGGCTATGAGGCGCCACGGCGGGCGGGAATCTCAATCGAACTTGGTGGACCGTGGGCGTTCTACCGGCACTTCTGCCCCGCGCATGATGTCGGGCACATCCCTCATCTGCTCACCCCAGAAGTGGCAATCGGCCCCGGCGAACGCCTGCACGTGCCCCTGCTGCTGCACAATGACACAGGCGAAACGCAGGAGGTCAAGTTGACTGTTGCGCTGCCCGCGGGATGGATCGAAGCCGCCGGAACAGCCGCCTACCAGGTCCGGCCGCATGAGAGTTATGCCGTCCAGGTCTTTCTAGCGTCGCCACAGAAAGATGCACCTGCTTGGCAGGAAATTACCTGGAAAGCCGAGAACCGCGGCCAAGGCGTCGGCTCGATCGTCCTACGTGTGAACCTGGCGGGCGGCGGACTTCCGCAATAGCCCGATATCAGCGAGGGGGCGCGGGACGAGGGCCCCGGTTTTGAGTCAAAAGCCACCAATCGGCCCTCCAAAACACAAATCCGCAACCGCGCCAGGTTCAATCATCGGGATGCTAAATTGGTTCTTGGGATGGTGCATGGTTGGTGACCGATTCCGTACTCAACCTCCTGTTCGGATGCAATCATCGGCGGACGACGTTCCCCATGACTCCGGTCAGGAAGAAGTCCGCCATGATTGGGCAGGAAGAACCACTCGCTGAAACGTATGTAGTCTGCCTCGATTGCGGCAAGCAGTTCGTCTACGACTGGGAAAACATGCGACTCGGCCGGGCGGTGGAAATTGCCGATGGGTCGACCCGCGATACCGACGGAGAGAAGGTCCCTTTCCGCACGAAATCAAAACTGCGATATTTGTTCTGGGGCTCGGCGCTCTCCGCGGCGGTGGTCATAGGAAAGGCAGTACAGTCGCGGAAGCGTTCGTCGAGCGCCGCAGCCTCCGCGGAGGACCATGCCCAAGCCGACGGCAGCCAAAACTCGAAAGACCCGCGTACCCCGTAAGCGCAAGCCGCAAACAGCCGGTCTCGCGCCGGCGGATTGCGCTAGCGAGATCACCGAGGATCTGACACCGATAGCCGATCGCGTCAGGAAGGAAGGCGGCTTGGTCGTGGCGGCGTATCGCGACCCGCTCGGCGGGCATCCGCTGCTTGTGGCCGTGCTTCCGATCGACGGCATTCAGCCCACGCCGTTCCAGCGCGATCTTTCCGCAGCGCATCACAAGCGCCTCGCCGGGGTTATCGAGAAAACCGGACGCTTCCTGGATCCTGTGATCGCGGTTACGGCGCCGGGCGGCGGCTTCTGGACTCCCAACGGCCTGCACCGGCTGGAAGCCATGCGACGCCTCGGCGCGCGCTCCATCACCGCGCTGATTCTCCCCGAACGCGAGATCGCCCGCCAGATCCTGGCGCTGAATACCGAGAAGGCACACAACCTGAAGGAGCGCGCGCTCGAGGTGATCCGCATTTCGAAGGGTCTGATCGAAGAATCGCCGGTCGCGCCCGAGTCCAGCTTTGCTTTTTACCTGGAAGATCCGTCGCTGGTCACGCTTGGCATCGCTTACGAGCAGAAACCCAAGTTCGGCGGCGGCGCTTACCATCCCGTTCTGCGCCGCGTGGAAAGTTTTTCCGACGATCCGATCCGCAGCGCGATGAAGGTGCACGAACGCCGCGCAGCGCTGCTCCTCGAGCTCGAAGAAAAAGTAGCCGACGCCGTGGCCCGGTTGAAAAAACGCGGCCTGCAAAGCCCATACCTGCGGTCTTTCGTGGTGGCGCGCATTAATCCGTTACGGTGGATCAAAGGCGATTTTCCTCCGGCCGAGAAAGTGCTGGAAACCATGCGCGACCGCGCAGCGCGCTTCAATACCGAAAAAGTGAAACAGCAAGACCTCGCCGGTGGATTTGCGCCGGTGGCAGATGAAGAGTAACGCAACACTGGCACGTGAAACTCTGGTGATTATTGGCCGTCTGGCCGCGCGGTCGTTGACAAGCAGTCGCCGCATCATGTATTCCTGAATCTCCATGAACGGCCTTCGCGAAGATTTGACACGCCGCAGTTTTCTTGTCTCTTCAGTCGCCACTGCTGGAGTAGCCGCCCTAGGCGCCGCCGAGCCGCATCTCGACTTCCCCGCAAAGCCGCGCGACCGGCTGGCTGTCACGTCGTGGCC
>DATLVQ010000222.1:0-3152 GCA_035577325.1 Bryobacteraceae bacterium
GGCCTGGCCGCTATGGAGCTCGAGCTGAACCCGTCCGCCACACCGGGCGAGGTGGCGACCGAGATCACCCGCGAGGCGACGCGAGACCGTGTGACAAACCTCCCCATCAGCCCCATGGGGACGCGAAACCTGCTCGAGTACACGGGCAACGTTCTCAGCACACCACCCTTCTAGTTACGCCGTCGCTCAGCGGCGAGCCACTGAATGGCACGGTGCATCTGACCTGGAGGAAACCACCGGATAAAGGCGATCCGATTAGCCTATACATGATCTACGTGGGCACCGTTCCCGGTGGTGAGGCCCCGGTGTCCGCCACGACCACAACCAATTTCGACTACTTTCCGTCCGGGAAGCTCACAACCTATTATTTCCAGGTGTAGGCCATAAATGCGGCGGGCGATGGTCCGCGCTCAAACGAGGTTGCTTCCGTTCCGCATACTTGAGCCGGCCCGCTTGACCGCTGCCCGAGGGGCGTGAACGAAGCGGTCAACCCAGCCGAGGTGTTCAAGCGCGTGCGGCCGAGGCCATTTAGTACCGGCCACGACATTTAGTGTGAGGCTGCTCTATGGAAGTAGTGGGAATTAATGGCTTGACGCTTACGGCGCTGGCTTTTCGATGGAGCCATGGCCACTAAACTGCACCACTTTGTCAAAGAGCATCGCCTTCGGCGCCCGCTCATTGCCGCGGAGGCATTTCATTTGCCAAGAATTCCTGCAAACCAGCCTTTTCTCTGGGTCTGCAAAGCTTGCTGGAAGTGCTCCTTCACAAAATTCGGGTCCCTCGCGTGAGCCAGCGCGTCCATGAGACTGATGCGGTTAGCCAGAAGCAACTCGATAAGACTTTCGTCGACGGTATGCATGCCGTCCTTAGCGCCGATTTGAATCAGTCCCGGTATCTGCGAAAGACGCCGGTCCCGGATACACGCCTCGATTCCCGAGTTCACCGTCATCAACTCCGTGGCTAAAACCAAGCCTGATCCTTCGCTTCGCGGCAGGAGATACTGGCACACCACTCCCAACAGCGACCACGCAAGTTGGGCACCGACGAATTGCTGGCCCTCCTTTGGAAACGCATCAATAATTCGCCCGATAGCCGTTGGCGCATCGTTCGTGTGCATGGTTGCAATCACCAGGTGTCCTGTTTCCGCCGCCGTAATCGCAGTTTGGATCGTGTCCACGTCCCGCATCTCGCCCACCAGGATGACGTCCGCATCCTGTCTCAACGCGTTCTTGAGCGCTGACGCGAAGTCGCGCGCGTCGGAACCAACCTCGCGCTGGTTCACCAGGCTTCGCCCCTGCGAATGAACAAATTCGATCGGGTCCTCAATACTGACGATGTTGACGGAACGCCGGTTGGCTATCGTCTGGGCCATGCTCGCCAGCGTTGTGCTCTTGCCTTCACCGCTCGCGCCAGTCACCAGCACTAGGCCGGCTTGCTCGTCGCACCACTTATCCACCACGGGAGAGTGGCCTAACGACTTTAGATCGCCGACCTCGGAAGGGATTCGTCGGAAATTTCCCTCAATCGCACCTGACACGTAGCACGCATTTCCGCGAAAGCGCCCGACACCGTCGACCTGCAACGCGAAGTCAAGCTGCCAGTCGTTTTCCAGCTTCGCCCGTTGCCCCTCCTTCAACACATCGATCACCAGTCTCCTTGTATCCTCCGCCGACAGCGACTCTTCTGTCAGCGGGTGGATGACACCAGCGACCCGCGTCATCGGTGGCGCCCCCGCTGTCAAATGAAGATCAGAAGCTCCCTGCTCGGCGGCAAGCACCAGAAAATCGATTAAGTCATGTTTCTTCATAAAGGATTCAAATGGTGCGGGGGACTCGTCTAGCCGATTCCCCTCATGGCGCGACGAAGCTCGGATTCATTGCTGACCGAAGCCATGGCGGTTGCTTCCGTGATGACCTTGTCCTTGAGAGCTTTGAGCGTCGATTGCAAAAATGAAACCGCGGCAGGGTCCGACCCGCGTGAGATATACTGATCAATGTTCTGTAACTCTCGTCTCGCGATCCAGTCGCGCATGGCACCCGCATTTTCGACGTGTTCCACCAGCAAATGCAAGCCTCCGTTAGCAGATTCAACCAGCTTCTGGCACAGGACGCCCGAGAGCTGGTTTGCCAGAAGATTCACACCATGCTTCGCGTTGTCCGCCGGGAAAAGATTCAAATAGCGCTCCATCGTGTCTGCAACCCTCTCCGAATGCATGGTCGAAACAACGAGATGTCCGGTTTCCGAAGCCTGCAGCGCCGTCAACGCAGTCTCGTAATCCCGGATCTCACCGACAAAAATGACATCTGGCGCCTGACGAAGCGCACTCCGCAACCCGATCGCAAAAGTGCCGGTGTCGCGTCCGACCTGTCGTTGGGTGAAATGGCAGCGATTGCTGGTGAACTGATACTCGACGGGATCCTCGATCGTCACTATATGTCGCACCTGGTTCTCGTTCATCCATTGAAGCAGAGACGCGATGGTGGTGGATTTGCCCGAGCCGGTTGGTCCCGTTATTAGAATAAGGCCGTGCGCGCGACCACCCCATCGCTGCAGGAGCCACTCGGGGGCCCCGAGCGATTTCAATGTAGGCACGCTGCTCTTGATGCGGCGCAGGACCGCACCGAGGCGGCCCATGGTGCGGTGCAGGCTAACGCGGTAACGCGTATGCGTGCGCGAGATGAAACCGGTGTCGCGATCCATGTCGCCGTCGCTCTGCGCGTTCGCGCCGCACGCCTGCCAGAAGGCGGTCATCTGCGCGAGCGACAGGGGTTCGTCGCCGAGCACGACGATTTGTTCATTGATCTTAAGCCGCGGTACCTCGTCCTCCTGAAGGAAGACGTCGCTCGCCTGCTGCTGCTCGGCGGCGTCGAGAATACTGTCGATGTTTTGCGGCATGGCTCTCGCAAGTTCTACCACGCGCGGATACGTGGCAAACATTGCTGATTGATATAAACTGGCCAGGAGGTGTTATTGCTCGCCTGCTGCGGGAAGCGGTCTTGTCGTCGCGGTTTGCGGATTCATTGAGCGTTGGACGTATGAATGCCGAAAACATTCTCGTAAGGTTTTTCGGGGGCGGAAACTCTTATTGGCTGACGCGGTTCGTGATTCTGCGGCTGCTCGGGTTTGTGTATGCGATCGCGTTTTTAGTTGCC